>NZ_JBNNVQ010000030.1:0-59728 GCF_050280625.1 Pseudomonas sp. NPDC089569 | reverse complement strand
GTCGCCATCGCTGGTAAGCCAGCTCCCACAGACTTACGACACGCCGCTAATTTGTGGCTCCCCCCAAAAAAACGTAGGAGCCAGGCTTGCCGGCGAAGGCGTTTTCAATGGCACTGCATGACGTGAGGCTGCCTTCGCGGGCAAGCCACGCTCCTACGGGCGATGGCGTTTGCATTGGCGCGCATGACATGAGGCCGCCATCGCGAGCAGGCTCGCTCCCACAGGCTCGCGACACGCCGCTATTTTGTGGTGTCCCGAAAATCCGTAGGAGCCAGGCTTGCCAGCGAGGGCGTACTCAGGGCTATCAGGCGCGTTCAAAAATCGCCGCAATCCCCTGACCACCACCAATGCACATGGTCACCAGCGCATAACGCCCCCCAGTGCGGTGCAGTTCGTGGATGGCTTTGGTGGCGATGATTGCGCCGGTGGCGCCGACCGGGTGGCCCAGGGCGATGCCGGAGCCGTTCGGGTTGACCTTGGCCGGGTCCAGGTCCAGTTCCTGGCTGACGGCGCAGGCCTGGGCGGCGAAGGCGATGTTGGCTTCGATCACGTCCAGGTCGGCGATGGTCAGGCCGGCGCGCTTGAGCGCCAGGCGCGTGGCCGGGACCGGGCCCAGGCCCATCAGTTCAGGTTCCAGGCCGGCGTGGGCGTAGCTGACCAGGCGGGCCAATGGGCGCAGGTTGTTGACCTGTACAGCGTTGCCGGTGGCCATGACCAGCGCGGCGGCGCCGTCGTTCAGGCCCGAGGCGTTGCCGGCGGTGACCGAGCCGTCCTTCTTGAAGGCCGGTTTCATGCCCGCCAGTTGTTCAAGCGACGTGCTGCGCGGGTGCTCGTCGACGTTGAACAGCTTGGTGCCTTTGCGATCCCGGATTTCCACGGTCGCGATCTGTTCGGTGAAGTAGCCGTTGGCAATCGCATGGGCGGCGCGCTTCTGGTCTTCCAGGGCCAGGGCGTCCTGCATTTCACGGGTGATGCCGTTGCGTTCGGCGACGTTCTCGGCGGTGATACCCATGTGGAAGTTCTGGAACGGGTCATGCAGGATGCCCAGCATGTAGTCCACGGCCTGGACGTTGCCCATGCGCGAGCCCCAACGGGCCGACGGCAGCAGGTACGGGCCGCGGCTCATGGATTCGGCACCGGCGCCGATGGCGATTTCGGCATCGCCCAGCAGCAGCGTTTGCGCGGCGCTGACGATGGCTTGCAGGCCCGAACCGCACAGGCGGTTGACGTTGTAGGCCGGGGTTTCCTTGGGGATGCCGGCGTTCATGGCGGCCACGCGGGAGATGTAGGCATCGCGGGTTTCGGTGGGGATGACGTTGCCCATCACCAGATGACCGACGAGTGCCGGGTCGACGGCGGCGCGCTCCAGTGCGGCCTTGACGGCGGTGGTTGCCAGGTCGGCCAGGGGCACGTCCTTGAGCGAGCCACCGAACGTACCGATGGCGGTACGGGCGGCGCTGACGACGTAGATTTCAGGAGTGTTCATGGCTGGGTTCCTTTCGGTGGATTCTTATCTGTACTGCGATTGAGCAGGGCGTTCAAGGCCGTTTTCGCCTCGGCGGTGTTCAGGCGCTCAATGAACAAGGTGTTCTCTTCGCGCAGGGTGGCCTGCAGTTCGGCCATGCCGCGCTGCTTCAGCAATTGCCGGGATTGGCGCAACGCTTGCTGCGGCATTGCCAGAAAACGCCGGGCGATTTGCCGGGCAGCGTCCAGGCATTGCTCCCCGTCGTCGAAGGCTTCGTTGGCCAATCCCCACGTCACGGCCTCGCTACCGGTCAGGCCTTCGCCCAACAACAGCAGACGCGCGGCGCGGGCCTGACCGAGCAGGCGCGGCAATAGCAGGCTGGCACCGAATTCCGGGCACAGGCCGATGTTGACGAACGGCATGCGCAACTTGGCGTTGCGGGTGACCACTACCTGATCGCAATGCAACAGCACGGTGGTGCCGATACCAATGGCAGCGCCGCATACCGCAGCGATCAACGGCTTTTGCAAATGGGTCACGGCGCGCATCAGGCGGAATGCCGGGCTGTCCAGGTGCGTGGGCGGATCCTGCAGGAAGTCCACCAGGTCGTTGCCGCTGGTGAAACAGTTCGGGCCGCCGGTCAGGATGATCGCCTGCACGGCGTCGTCTTCGTCGGCCGCGAACAACAGGTCGGCCAGCCGCGTGTACATGGCGTTGGTCAGGGCGTTGAGCTTGTCGGGGCGGTCGATGGTCAGCGTCAGTACGCCATCGTCTTGTGCTTGTTTGATCAGGTCGTTCATGGATGACTCTGGCTGCACGGGTTTGGCGGTCACTTTAAGCGCCGGACAAACTTCGGAGCTATGACAAAACGGGTCAACCGGGGTGATGCTTTTTGCCATTTTTCCCCGTTCCGGCAGCGCGACACACCCATTCGGGGTATGGCGTCACCCAATGAATCCGCCAATAGTAGGTTCATCCGCTCATCCAGAGCCGAACTCGCTGACAAGGTGCATTTGCTATGGGCAAGACGCTGCTTAAGGTGATTTCCAGTCTGTTTGTTGTACCGCTGACCCTCAATGCCTACGCCGCCGAGGTAAACGACAGCAATACCCTGCGGCTCTACAACTGGGCGGATTACATCGGCGAAAAGACCCTGGCCAACTTTGAAAAGGCCACCGGCATCAAAGTCATCTACGACACCTTCGACGCGTATGAAACGGTGCAGGCCAAGTTGCTCACCGGCCATTCCGGTTATGACCTGATCGTATTGAATGCCTCGCTGGCACCGCCCTTGATCAAGGCCAAGGTGTTCCAGCCGCTGGACAAGAAGTTGCTGCCGGGCTGGAGCAACCTTGATCCGAAAGTCCTGCAGGACATGCAGGGGTTCGATCCGGGCATCAACTACTCCGCGCCCTACACCTGGGGCAGCAACGGCGTCACCTACAACGTCGACAAGATCAAGGAACGCATGCCGGACGCGCCGATCGGCTCGCTGGCAATGATCTTCGATCCCAAGATCGTCTCGCGTTTTGCCGACTGCGGCGTGACCCTGCTCGATGCGCCGACCGAAGTCATTCCCATGGCGCTCAAGTATCTGGGACGCGACCCGCGCAGTGCATCACCCGAAGACTTGAAAGCCGCCCAGGATGTGCTGCTGGCGGTCAGGCCGTACATTCGCAAGTTCGACTCGGTCAATTACCTGACCAGCCTGCCCAATGGCGATGTGTGCATGGCCATGACCTGGTCCGGCGACTACGCCACGGCCATGGCCCGCGCCGAAGAAGCCAAGCTGAAGATCAACCTGGCCTATTTCATTCCCAAGGAAGGCTCGCTGATCTGGTTCGACAACATGTACATCCCGGCCGACGCCCCGCACGTGGCCAATGCCCACAAGTTCCTCGAATACCTGCTGCAACCGCAGGTGATGGCTGACGTGAGTGATTTCATCAATTACGCCAACAGCAACGCGGCGGCCACGCCACTGCTCAATGCCAGCGTGCGTGACAACCCGGCGATTTATCCCGACGCAGACATTCGCCAGCGACTGTTTGCACAGAAGACCCAGGACGCCAAAGACATGCGCGCCATCACCCGGGTCTGGAGCACGGTGAAAAGCGGGATCTGAGACTGCGTTACCCGACGTTAATTGATCGTTTGTCCATTTGGTTAGAGGTTCATTTATGGCGACTCCAACACGCATCGCATTTTCGCCTGCGCAAGAGGCCGCACTGGTCAAGGCCGACAAAGCCCATCACATGCACGGCTACCACGTATTCGACGAGCATGCCGAGCAAGGCTCGCTGAACATCGTGGCAGGCGACGGCGCCTACATCTACGACACCCAGGGCGATCGATTTCTCGATGCCGTCGGCGGCATGTGGTGCACCAACATTGGCCTTGGCCGCGAAGAAATGGCCCAGGCCATCGCCGATCAGGTGCGGCAACTGGCCTATTCGAACCCGTTTTGCGACATGGCGAACAACGTCGCCATCGAGTTGTGCGAAAAGCTCGCCAGCCTGGCGCCCGGCGATCTCGACCATGTGTTCCTGACCACCGGCGGCTCCACCGCCGTGGACACCGCGTACCGTCTGGTCCAGTACTACCAGAACTGTCGGGGCCTGCCTGAGAAGAAACACATCATTGCCCGGTTCAACGCCTATCACGGCTCCACCACCCTGACCATGTCGATCGGCAACAAGGCCGCCGACCGCGTGCCGGAGTTCGATTACGCCAACCCGCTGATTCACCACGTCTCCAACCCCAATCCTTATCGGGCGCCGGGTGGCATGAACGAGGCGCAGTTCCTTGAGTTCCTGGTCCGGGAGTTTGAAGAAAAGATCCTGTCGATTGGCGCGGACAAGGTCGCCGCTTTTTTTGCCGAGCCGGTCATGGGCTCGGGCGGGGTGATCATTCCGCCCAAGGGTTACCTCAAGCGCATGTGGGAAGTCTGCCAGCGCTACGACATCCTGTTCGTCGCCGACGAAGTGGTGACTTCGTTCGGGCGCCTGGGCAAGTTCTTTGCCTCCAAGGATGTGTTCGACGTTCAGCCCGACATCATTACCACGGCCAAGGGCCTGACCTCGGCCTATCTGCCGCTGGGCGCGTGCATCTTTTCCGACCGCATCTGGAAAGTCATCGCCGAGCCGGGCAAGGGCCGTTGCTTTACCCATGGTTTCACCTACAGCGGCCATCCGGTGTGCTGCACGGCGGCGCTGAAGAACATCGAGATCATCGAGCGGGAAAACCTGCTGGCCCATGTCGACGATGTCGGCGGCTATCTGGAGCAGCGCCTGGCCACGCTCAAGGACCTGCCGCTGGTGGGCGACGTTCGCTGCCTGAAACTGATGGCGTGCGTGGAGTTCGTCCTCGACAAGCGCACCAAGGCGCTGTTCGCCGACGAGATCAACATCGGCGAGAAAATCCATGTGCGGGCACAGTCCAAGGGCTTGCTGGTGCGGCCGATCATGCACCTGAACGTGATGTCGCCACCGCTGATCCTGACCTATGCCCAGGTCGATGAAATCGTCGAGATCCTGCGCGAATGCATTCTCGAAGTCGCGGCCGAGCTTTCGCAGAGCGGCCAGTACTTTGGCCAATGACATCGTCATTGAGGCTTTTACCGCAGGGCCGCTCTCCCGCTAGACTGCGGGGCATGAGCAAACCAGACGACGAAACGCTGATCGCGGTGCCCTTCGGGGCACTGCACAAATGGCACGGGGGAATGCGCGAGGCATTCGCCCATGTCGACGAGCCCGACGCCCTGCAATACCTGGCAGCGGCGTTGGGCGAACTGGTGTCCATCGAGTCGATGATGATCAGCCTGGAGCGCAAGGACCGTGCGCCCCAGTTGCTGCATCAGCGCGGGATCGCCCAGGAGTACCAGGCTTCGATCATCGAGCGCTATTTTGCCGGGGGCTACTTGCTCGACCCATTCTGCCTGGCGGTGGAGCAAGGGTTGGCGCAAGGCTTCTATCACCTGGAAGACATTGCCCCGGACAACTTCTTCGACAGCGACTACTACAAGACCTATTACCTGAAAGCGAACTGCTCGGAAGACAGTTACTACATCGTCGATACCGGCAACGACACGAAGATCTCGGTGAGCCTCTTTCAAGGCTTCGGCGGTGAATGCCTGCGGGTGGAACAGCTGAACCTGCTGCGTGCCGTCGAGCCGCTGGTGCGTGAATTCGTCAGCGAATTCAGCCGGCGTGGCCTGCAACGCAATTGCGCCATCCAGTGCAATAATGATCAAGGCGTGCGCGACGATCTGAAGTATCGGGTGCAGTCGGCGTTCGAGCATTTCGGCAGTGACGTGCTCACCGAACGCGAACGGGAAGTGGCGCACATGGTGCTAAGAGGGCATTCGGTGAAGTCCACGGCCAGCGAAATGAATATCTCACCGGAAACCGTGCGCATGCACCGCAAGAATCTGTACCTGAAGCTGGAAGTGGGTTCACAGTCGGAACTGTTTGCGCTGTTTATCGAGTGGCTGCGCGGGCACTGATTATTGCGTTTACCGATAACCCTGTAGGAGCGAGCATGCTCGCGATGAACGTCCAGGCACCGCGGGTTGTCAGGGTGCCCGCGTTATCGTTGACGACCATCGCGAGCATGCTCGCTCCTACAGGTTCGGTGGCTGTATACCAAATGGGAATGCAGCCAGGGACGCTCCGCGTCCCAAAAAACCAGAGCCGAACGCGGAGCGTCCGTTGAGGCGTTCCCACGCAGAGCGTGGGAACGATCAAGGGCTGTTGATTAATCCTCGCGTTTGACCACCAGGGTCAGGATGTCATAGCTGGCCACCAGCTCACCCAATTGGTTGGTGACTTCCACATCCCACGCCACCACCCCTTGCGGGATGCCTTGCGGGCTCTTCTTGCCCTGGTCGATCTTGCGTTTGCAGGTCAGGCGCGCCTGGATGGTGTCGCCGATGCCCACCGGGTTGATGAAACGCAGGGTGTCCAGGCCGTAGTTGGCCAACACCGGACCTGCACCCGGCGATACGAACAGGCCGGCGGCGGCCGACAGTACGAAGTAGCCGTGGGCAATGCGCTTGCCGAACTGCGATTCCTTGGCGGCAATTTCATCGAAGTGCATGTAGAAGTGGTCGCCCGACAGGCAGCCGAAGTTCACCAGGTCAGCCTCGGTGACGGTGCGACGGTGGGTCAGCAGCGATTCGCCGATCTGCAGGTCCTGGAAGTAGCGACGGAACGGGTGTACCTCGGTTTCGATGACCTTGGCGCCACGCACGTACTCGCCGGTGACCGCTGCCAGCATGGTTGGCGAGCCTTGGACCGCCGCGCGTTGCAGGTAGTGTTTGACCGCACGCAGGCCGCCGAGCTCTTCGCCGCCGCCGGCACGACCCGGGCCGCCGTGCTTGAGTTGCGGCAGCGGCGAGCCGTGACCGGTGGATTCGCCGGCGCAGTTGCGGTCCAGCACCAGCAGACGACCGTGCAACGCTGCCGCGACCGGAACGGCCTTGGCGGCGATTTGCGGATCCTTGGTGACCAGGCTGGCCACCAGGCTGCCCTTGCCGCGTGCGGCCAGCGCCAGTGCTTCGTCGATGTCGTCATAGGCCATCAGGGTGCTGACCGGACCGAACGCTTCGATGTCGTGGGCGCCGCCTTCGGCGTGCGGGTCGCGGGCCTGCAACAGGGTCGGGGCGAAGAACGCGCCCTTGTCGACGTTTTCGCCGCGCGGGTCGAAACCGTCGCGGGCGCCGAACAGCAGGTCGCTGCTCTGCAACAGAGCCTCCAGGCGCTCGGCCACGTCCTTCTGCTGATCGTGGGAAGCCAGGGCGCCCATGCGCACGCCTTCCACCGACGGGTCACCGACCACAACCTTGGCCAGACGATCACGCAGGCGAGTGGCCACGGCATCGATGTGTTTGGCCGGGACGATGGCACGACGAATGGCGGTGCATTTTTGCCCGGCCTTGGTGGTCATTTCCCGGGCGACTTCCTTGATGAACAGCTCGAATTCTTCGTCGTCCGGGCTGACGTCCGGGGCGAGGATGGCGCAGTTCAGCGAGTCGGCTTCGGCGGTGAAGGGCACCGAGTTGCGAATCAGGTTCGGGTTGACCCGCAGCTTGGCCGCGGTGTCGGCGGAACCGGTGAAGGTCACCACGTCCTGGCCTTGCAGGCGATCGAGCAAATCACCGGTGCCACCGATGATCAGCTGCAGACTGCCGGCCGGCAGCAGGCCGGATTCGTCCATCAGGCGCACCACGGCTTCGGTCAGGTAGCTGGTGGCGCTGGCCGGTTTGACGATGCACGGCATGCCCGCGAGGAAGCTGGGCGCGAATTTTTCCAGCATGCCCCAGATCGGGAAGTTGAAGGCGTTGATATGCACCGCGACACCGCCGCGAGGCACCAGGATGTGGGTGCCGGCGAAGGTGCCCAGTTTGCTCAGCTGCATCGCCGGGCCTTCGTGGACGACGTTACCCGAAGGCAGTTCCCGCGAGCCGAGGCTGGCGTAGGTGAACAGCGTGCTGTTGCCGCCTTCGATGTCGATCCAGCTGTCGGCACGGGTCGCGCCGCTGTGGTGGGAAATGGCGTAGAGCTGTTCCTTGCGCTCGCTCAGGTACAGGGCCAGGGCCTTGAGGCGCTGGGCACGCTGTTGGAAGTCCAGCGCCATCAGCGCGCTGACGCCCTGGCGACGGCCGTGCTCGATGGCTTCGGCGAAGTCCGGGCGTTCTTCATGAGTGCGCGCGATTTCATGGCCGTCGATGGCGCTGCGCAGGATCTGCGCGCCGTGCTGGCCGATCCAGCGACCGGCGATGAAGCTTTGCAGGGTAGGGGCGTGGGACATGGTGGCTCCTGGAATCAAAAAGTCGGGTTACCTGTAGGAGCGAGGCTTGCCCGCGAAGGCGTCCTTGAGGGCGCCAAAAGCTTCGCGGGCAAGCCTCGCTCCTACGGGTATATGGAGTTCTTGCGAGGTCAGAGCTGGTCGAAATCCAGCACGACCTTGTCGCTGATCGGGAAGGCCTGGCACGACAGCACATAGCCGGCGGCCACTTCGTAGTCTTCCAGGGCGTGGTTGCTGTCCATTTCCACTTCGCCTTCGATCACCTTGCATTTGCACGTCGAGCACACGCCGGCCTTGCACGAGTACGGCAGTTCGGCGCCCTGGTCGTTACCGGCGTCGAGGATGCTCTGGCTGTTGCGCGGCAGGTCGAAGGCCAGGGCGCGACCGTCGCTGATCACGGTGATATGGCTGACGGCGGCATCGAGCTTGCGTGCAGCTTCGCGGGCTTCGCGCTTTTGCTGGCTGCCGGCGGCGGCGAACAGTTCGAAGTGAATGCGCTCCGGCGCCATGCCCTTGGCCTTGAGGCTGTCGCGCACGGTTTCGGTCATTTCCTGCGGGCCGCAGATGAAGGCGGCGTCCAGCGCCTTGACGTCGAGCCAGCGGCCGAACAGTTGCTCGCATTTCTGGGCATTGATCCGGCCGTTGTACAGGTCGACGTCCTGCTGCTCGCGGCTGAACACGAAGATCAGGTTCAGGCGTTGCAGGTAGCGGTTCTTCAAGTCTTCAAGCTGTTCGCGAAACAGCGCGCCGGAGCTGGAACGGTTGCCGTACAGCAGGGTAACGCGGCTGTGCGGCTCGGTTTCCAGCGTTGTCTTGATGATCGACAGGATCGGCGTAATGCCGCTGCCGGCGGCGACGGCCAGGTAGTTGCCGTGGCGGGCCGGGTCGAGTTCGACGCTGAAATGCCCGGCAGGCGGCATCACTTCCAGGGTATGACCGGCCTTGAGCTGTTCATTGGCAAATGCGGAGAAACGTCCGCCCGCCACACGCTTGATCGCAACGCGCACTTCACCGTCGTTGACGCCGGTGCAGATCGAGTAGGAGCGGCGCACTTCTTCGCCGTCCAGCTGAGTGCGCATCACCAGGTGCTGGCCCTGGGTGAAGTGAAAGCTGTCTTGCAGGTCTTGCGGAATCTCGAAGGCGATGGACACCGCATCACGGGTTTCGACGCGCACGTCCTTGATGGTCAGGCTGTGAAATTTGCTCATTGTTGTTCTCCAGCTGGGACGGCGAACGCCGCTCAGATGCACTTGAAATAGTCGAACGGTTCCCGGCAGTCGCAGCAGCGGTACAACGCCTTGCACGCGGTGGAACCGAACTCGCTGAGCACTTCGGTGTGCGTGCTGCCGCATTGCGGGCAGGCGATCACCGGGCTTTCACCGAGCAGGCTGCGTTTGCTGGTGCTGCCTTCGGGTGGCGCGATGCCGTAGGCGCGCAGGCGTTCGCGGCCGCTGTCGCTGATCCAGTCGGTGGTCCAGGCCGGGGTCAGGCGGCGCTCCAGGTTCGGTGCGCTGAACCCCGCCTGTTCCAATGCCTGGCGGATGTCGTCCTCAATCACTTCGGTGGCCGGGCAACCGGAGTAGGTCGGCGTGACCACCACGTGCAGGTGGCCGGCTTGCCAGTCCAGGTCGCGGACGATACCCAGGTCGACCACGCTGACCACCGGCACTTCCGGGTCCATGACGTCGGCCAGGATCGCCCAGGCCTTGTCCAGATCACCGTTCAGTGCAGGCCGTGCGCCGAGGTCGCTGGCGATCAGCTCACCAGGTTGCATCGGGGTACGCTCGTGGCAGGAACTGCATCTCGGCCAGCAGAATGCCCAGGTGCTCGGTATGCAGGCCCTTGCGTGCATTGAGGTAGAAATAGCTCGGTGCGGCAGGGACGGGCAGGGTGGCGCTGGCGAAAATCGCGTCGACCTTGGCTTGCCATTGCGCGGCCACAGCGGCGATGTCCGGGGTGATGCCCGCTTCGCACAGACGCTGTTCGCTGTCGTCGGCGGCGATCAGTTCCACGGTAAAGCGCCAGACTTCGGGAATCGCCGCGAGCATGCGCCGGTTGCTTTCCTCGGTGCCGTCGCCCAGGCGCTCGATCCATTCGCCGGAGCGGCGCAGGTGATAGGTGACTTCTTTCACCGCTTTGGCGGCGATCCCGGCAATACGCTCGTCGCTGGACTGGCTCAGGCCCTGCAGCACCGGCAAATGCCAGGCGTCGTAGAGGAACTGCTTGAGCATGGTCACCGCGAAGTCACCGTTGGGTTGTTCCACCAGCAGCAGGTTGCGGTAGGCCCGTTCGTCACGGCGGAAGGCCAGGTGATCGGCATCGCGGCCGTCATCGAGCAATTCGGCGGCGTATTCGAGCCAGTTGCGCGCCTGACCCACCAGGTCCAGGCCGACGTTCATCAGTGCCAGCTCTTCTTCCAGTGCCGGCGCCTTGCCGCACCACTGGCACAGGCGCTGGCCCTGGATCAGGGCGCTGTCGCCCAGGCGCAGCAGGTATTCGATCAGATCAGTCTTGTTGTCCATGGTCGAC
This sequence comes from Pseudomonas sp. NPDC089569, assembly GCF_050280625.1. Classification (NCBI taxonomy): domain Bacteria; kingdom Pseudomonadati; phylum Pseudomonadota; class Gammaproteobacteria; order Pseudomonadales; family Pseudomonadaceae; genus Pseudomonas; species Pseudomonas sp. NPDC089569. Next base: position 48,927 of record NZ_JBNNVQ010000030.1, on the reverse strand, counting down.
CTCACATGTGCCCGACTTCGGCCGGCAGCTCGTAGAAGCTGGCGTGGCGGTAGACCTTGTCGTCCGACGGGTCGAACAGCGGGTCTTTTTCATCCGGCGACGAGGCGGTGATCAGTGCCGAAGGCACGACCCACAGGCTCACGCCTTCGCTGCGACGGGTGTAGAGCTCGCGCGCGTTCTCGATGGCCATGGTGGTGTCGGCGGCATGCACGCTGCCGACGTGCTTGTGGTTCAGGCCGTGCTTGCTGCGCACGAAGACTTCGAAGAGGGTCCACTCAGACATTTCTGTTACTCCACATCGATAGCTTCTGTAGGAGCGAGCACGCTCGCGATGAACGACTGAACACCGCGGGGTGTCAGGCTGCCAGCGTCGTCGTTGACGACCATCGCGAGCTTGCTCGCTCCTACAGGGGGTCGGTTTGCCTCAGGCGGCGTTCTTGTTTTGTTTTTTGCGGGCGTGGGCGACGGCGGCTTCACGCACCCAGGCGCCGTCTTCAATCGCCTTGCGGCGGGTGGCGACGCGTTCCTGGTTGCACGGGCCGTTGCCCTTGAGCACTTCGTAGAATTCGCTCCACTGGATTTCGCCGAAGTCGTAGTGGCCGCGCTCGGCGTTCCACTTCAGGTCCGGGTCCGGGCAGGTGCAGCCCAGCAGCTCGAGCTGCGGGATGGTCTGGTCGATGAAGCGCTGGCGCAGTTCGTCGTTGCTCTGGCGCTTGATTTTCCAGGCCATGGACTGGGCGCTGTTGGGCGAGTGTTCGTCGCTTGGGCCGAACATCATCAAGGCAGGCCACCACAGGCGGTTGATCGCGTCCTGGACCATGTCTTTTTGCGCCTGGTTGCCGTGGCGCATCATGGTCAGGAGGATTTCGTAGCCCTGGCGCTGGTGGAAGCTCTCTTCCTTACAGATACGGATCATGGCCCGGGAGTAGGGGCCGTAGGAGGTGCGTTGCAGCACCACCTGATTGACGATTGCCGCACCGTCCACCAGCCAGCCCACCGCGCCCATGTCGGCCCAGTTCAGCGTCGGGTAATTGAAGATGCTCGAATACTTGGCCTTGCCGCTGTGCAGCTTGGCGATCTCTTCATCGCGGTCGGCGCCCAGGGTTTCCATCGCGCTGTACAGGTACAGACCGTGGCCGGCTTCGTCCTGGATCTTGGCCATCAATTGCAGTTTGCGTTTGAGCGACGGCGCACGGGTGACCCAGTTGCCTTCGGGCAGCATGCCGACGATTTCGGAGTGGGCGTGCTGGGAAATCTGCCGGATCAGGGTCTGGCGGTAGGCATCTGGCATCCAGTTCTTGGCTTCGATCTTGATTTCTGAATCGATTTTTTCCTGGAAAGCGCGTTCCTGTTCGGACATCTCCGACAGGTCCTTGATGCGCTTGACTCCTGTTTCTACAAGCTGTGCGTACATTTTTGTTCTCCGGCCTTGAAGCTATTCGAGGGCATGGAGAACTTTATAAGCGATACAGAAATTAATATCAAACAGAAAATATCGTGTCGTATGTGTTTTTGTATCGCTTTGGGATGAATGGTTGGTTTTCGGGTGGGCAGGAGATAGGTGCATGGCGAGATCAAAAGCGTAGGAGCCAGGCTTGCCGGCGAAAGCGATTTCAGGTGCGCCTTCGCCGGCAAGCCTGGCTCCTACGGGGGGAGGGGCAGGTTGGTAGGCGTTAGCAAAGAAATGGGCGCCGATCCCCGAATGAACGGCGGAGCGAGGTCTGCAGAAGGGGCGGGTGGATCAAAATCAAAAGCGTAGGAGCCAGGCTTGCCGGCGAAAGCGATCTCAGGTGCGCCTTCGCCGGCAAGCCTGGCCCCTACGAGAGGGGGGGGCAGGTCGGCAGCGTTAGCGAAGAGACGTATATGGCCAAAAAAAACCCCGCTAATGCGGGGTCATAAAGGGTGCAGCAGTCATGCTTTCGGACGTTTGTCGATCACGTGGCAGGCCTTGCCTTCGGAGCGTTTGATCGAGTGGAACGGCTGCAAGACGATACGCGAGCTGATCCCGATATACGTCTTGATGTGCTTGCTCAGTTCGCCACACACGGCCTTCTGCTGTTCTTCGCTCAGGTGCTGGTGTTCAGCCTTCAGCTCGACATGTACATCGACGCTGTCCAGGTTGCCATTGCGATACAGATGGATCTCGTAGCACTCGGCCAGTTGTTTGACTTTCAGTACCTGCTCTTCGATCTGCGTCGGGAACACGTTGACCCCGCGGATGATCAGCATGTCGTCGCTGCGTCCGGTGATCTTGTCGATGCGGCGCATCGGCCGTGCGGTGCCCGGCAGCAGGCGCGTCAGGTCGCGGGTGCGGTAGCGGATCATCGGCAAGGCTTCCTTGCTCAGGGAGGTGAACACCAGTTCACCCATCTGGCCGTCCGGCAGCACTTCGCCGGTCACCGGGTCGATGATTTCCGGGTAGAAGTGGTCTTCCCAGATGGTCGGGCCGTCCTTGGTTTCGGCGCATTCCATCGCCACGCCCGGGCCCATGATTTCCGAGAGGCCGTAGATGTCCAGGGCGGTGATGCCCATGCGTGCCTCGATGGCGCTGCGCAGTTCGGCGGTCCAGGGCTCGGCGCCGAAGATGCCCAGGCGCAGGGCCAGTTTGTGCGGGTCGATGCCCTGGCGCTCGATCTCGTCGGCGATGTTGAGCATGTAGGACGGCGTGACCATGATGATGTCCGGCTGGAAATCCTTGATCAGTTGCACTTGCTTTTCGGTCTGGCCACCGGACATCGGGATCACGGTGCAACCCAGGCGCTCGGCGCCGTAGTGGGCGCCCAGGCCGCCGGTGAACAGGCCGTAGCCATAGGAAATGTGCACCTTGTCGCCACGCCGGCCACCGGCCGCACGAATCGAGCGGGCGACGACGTTGGCCCAGGTGTCGATATCGTTCTGGGTGTAGCCCACGACGGTCGGCTTGCCGGTGGTGCCGCTGGAGGCGTGGAGGCGCACCACGTCCTGCATCGGTACGGCGAACATCCCGTAGGGGTAGTTGTCGCGCAGGTCGGACTTGGTGGTGAACGGGAATTTCGCCAGGTCTTCCAGGGACTTGATGTCATCGGGGTGTACACCCAGCGCATCGAAGCGCTGACGGTACAGCGGTACGTTCTGATAGGCGTGCTTGAGGCTCCAGCGCATGCGTTCGAGCTGGTGTTGACGCAGCTCATCGATGCTGGCGGTCTCCAGCGGGTCCAGCACAGGATCAAGCACGGATTGGGCAATTGGCATGTTCATGACTTCACTCGAATTGTTTTTGTGTTTCGGCCCCTGCCTTCAGGGGCTTTGAGTGCATGACCCAAGGATACCTCCGGGCACCTTGGGAATCGCGGTTCTTTAGTGGGATAGACGCTCGATGATCAATGCGATCCCCTGGCCGACGCCGATGCACATGGTGCACAGGGCATAGCGGCCATTGCGTTCCTCAAGTTCATGCAGGGCGGTGGTCACCAGGCGTGCGCCACTCATGCCCAGCGGGTGGCCCAGGGCGATGGCGCCGCCGTTGGGGTTGACCCGTGGATCGGTGTCGCTCAGTCCCAGTTCGCGCAACACCGCCAGGCCTTGCGCGGCAAAGGCTTCGTTGAGTTCGATGATGTCCATGTCCGCCAGGCTCAGGTTGGCCAGCTCCAGCACCTTGCGGGTCGCCGGTACCGGGCCGATGCCCATGATGCGCGGTTCGACACCGGCCGTGGCCATCGCCACCACCCGGCCACGGGCGGTCAGGCCGTGACGCTGGGCGGCTTCGGGACTGGCCAGCAGCAGCGCGCAGGCGCCGTCATTGACCCCGGAGGCATTGCCGGCGGTGACGCTGCCGCCTTCGCGGAACGGCGTGCCCAGTTTGGCCAACTGTTCCAGCGTGGTATCGCCGCGTGGGTGTTCATCGTGCTCGACGACCTTGGCCGGGCCTTTGCGCTGGGCAATTTCCACCGCAACGATTTCCTTGGCCAGGCGTCCGTTGGCCTGGGCCGCCGCGGCGCGTTGCTGGCTGCGCAGGGCGAAGGCGTCCTGGTCGGCTCGGGAGATGTTGAACTGTTCGGCGACGTTCTCCGCCGTTTCCGGCATGGAATCGATGCCAAAGGCCTTTTTCATCAGCGGATTGACGAAGCGCCAGCCGATGGTGGTGTCGAAAATCTCGGCCGCACGGGAAAACGCCTGTTCGGCCTTGCCCATCACCAGCGGTGCGCGGGACATCGATTCCACGCCGCCCACCAGCATCAGCCCGGCTTCGCCGCTGCGAATGGCGCGGGCGGCGGTGCCGACCGCGTCCAGTCCCGAACCGCACAGACGGTTGAGGGTGGTGCCCGGCACGCTGACCGGCAGCCCCGCCAGCAGCGCCGACATGCGCGCGACGTTGCGGTTGTCTTCGCCGGCCTGGTTGGCACAGCCGTAGATCACGTCGTCGACGCTGCTCCAGTCCACTTGCGGGTGACGGCGCAGCAATTCGCGCAGCGGCACCGCGCCGAGGTCGTCGGCGCGCACGCCGCTCAGGACGCCGGCGTAGCGGCCGATGGGGGTCCGTACGGCATCGATGATCAGAGCGTCATTCATTCGGGGTCTCCTGCGTCAGCACCGTGCCGCGCACTTTGTAGGATTTGCCATGGAACAGGGCGATCAACTGGCCCTGCTGGTTTTCAATGCGTACGTCGTAGTTGCCGGTGCGACCGGAGCGGCTTTGCTCGATGCAATCGGCATTGAGCGTGTCGCCCAGGCGTGCCGGGGCGATGTAGTCGATGCTGCAACCGATGGCCACCGTGGCTTCGTTGTAGCTGTTGCAGGCGAAGGCGAACGCCGAGTCGGCGAGGGCGAACAGGTAGCCGCCGTGGCAGGTGCCGTGGCCCTGGACCATGTCGGCGCGCACGGTCATGCCCACGCGGGCACAGCCGGGGCCGGCGGACAGCAGGCGCATGCCCATTGCCTGGCTGGCGGCGTCACGCTGGAACAGGGCCTGCGCGCATTCGCTGGCCAGTGTCATGGCTTCACGATTAGTCATGGAACGTTCTCCCTTCGGCTACGCGACGGCGCAATAGCAGCGATGGGCGGTAGCGCTCTTCGCCGTAGGCCGCTTGCAGATTGTCGAGGACGGCAAGGATGTGTGCCGGTCCGACGGCGTCGGCCCAGGCCAGCGGGCCTTGCGGGTAGTTGACGCCGGCACGCATCGCCAGGTCGATGTCGGCGGCCGAGGCCACGCCTTGCAGCAGGGCATCGGCCGCTTCGTTGGCCAGCATCGCCACGGTGCGCAGTACCGCCAGCGCCGGGCTGTCGCTGAGCAGGCTGACCTTCAGTCCGGCCCGTTGCAGCAGGGCAATGCCTTGTTCCAGCGCCAATGGATCGATACCCGCCGCGTGGCTGATGGCGATTCGCTGGGCCTTGCCATAATCGAGCGCCAGATCCAGCAGAATCAGATTGCGCAGTCCATCTTCCCGCGCACGCTGGCAGGCCATGCGCCCGTCACTCAAGGCCAGCACCGCGTCGCCGACCCGCAGCAGGCCGCGACCATCACGCTGGATCACCTCGACGCCTTGCTCGCGCAGGCGGCCGAGCAGCCCGTTGGCAATGCCCAGGTCGCCTTCGGCGATGCACAGGTCCACGGACGCCGCGCTGGCGGTTTCGGCAGGTTGCGGGCGCTCGGCACCCTGGGCGTAGCTGTAGAAACCCTGGCCGCTTTTGCGCCCCAGGCGACCACCGTCCACCAGTTCTTTCTGGATCAGCGATGGCTGGAAGCGAGTGTCGGCGTAATAGGCGTCGAACACCGAGCAGGTCACCGCGTAGTTGACGTCGTGGCCGATCAGGTCGGTCAGCTCGAAAGCGCCCATGGCGAAACCGCCCGCCTCACGCATCAAGGCGTCGAGGGTCGGGCAATCGGCGGCGCCTTCCTGCAGCAGACGCAGGCTTTCGGCGTAGAACGGCCGCGCCACGCGGTTGACGATAAAACCGGGCGTGGAGCGGGTGTGTACCGGTTTTTTGCCCCAGGCCCTGGCGGTGTCATACAGGCACTGCGCCAGGACTGGATCGCTGGCAAGACCCGAGACGATCTCCACCAGCGCCATGACCGGCGCCGGGTTGAAGAAGTGCAGGCCGAGCAGGCGATTGGGGTGTTGAAGTTGTGCGGCGATGCTGGTGATCGACAGCGACGAGGTGTTGCTCGCCAGAATGCACTGCGCGCTGCAAATGCTTTCCAGTTGAGCGAACAGTGCGCGCTTGACCTCGAGGTTCTCGACGATGGCTTCGATGATCAGTTCGCAATCGGCCAGCGCTTCGATGGCCTCTACCGCTTGCAGGCGCGCAATGGTCGCGCTGCGTGCTTCGGCGGCCAGTTTGCCGTTCTCCACACGTTTGCCCAGTTGCCGGTCGATGCCTTCGATGGCTTGGGCGGCGGCGCCCGGACGATTGTCCAGCAGCAGCACCGGATGCCCGGCCTGGGCGGCGACCTGGGCAATGCCGGCACCCATGGCGCCGGCGCCGATCACGGCAATGCGTGCATTGGTATTGAGTGCAGTCATGGCTCAGCGTCCCTTGAAAGCAGGGGTGCGTTTTTCCATGAAGGCGCTGACGCCTTCACGGTAGTCCTCGCTGCGCCCGGCCAGGCGTTGCAGGTCTTTTTCCAGTTCGAGTTGCTCGTCGAAGCTGTTGCTCATGCTGGCATTGAGGCTGCGTTTGATCAGGGCAAGACCGTAGGTCGGCTGGGTGGCCAGGTGTTGCGCAAGCTTGAGCGCTTCTTCGCGCAGTTCGGCGTCTTCCACGCAGCGGTAGATCAGGCCCCATTGCTCGGCTTGTTCGGCGCTCAGGCGATTGCCGAGCAGGGTCAAGGCCTTGGCGCGGGCCATGCCGACCAGGCGCGGCAGGGTCCAGGTGCCACCGGAGTCGGGGATCAGGCCGATTTTGCAGAAGGCCTGAATGAAGCTGGCCGAACGCGCCGCCAGTACCAGGTCGCAGGCCAGCGGAATGTTCGCACCGGCACCGGCGGCGACGCCGTTGACCGCACAAATGACCGGCATCGGCAAGTCGCGCAACTGACGGATCAGCGGGTTGTAGAACTTCTCGATGGACTCGCCCAGATCCGGTGCCGCGCTGCCCGGTGCGACGTTGCGGTCGCCCAGGTCTTGCCCTGCGCAGAAGCCACGGCCTTCGCCGGTCAGCAGCAATACGCGCACGTCCGGGTTTTGCCGCACTTGCTTGAGGGCTTCTTTCACTTCGCCATGCATTTGCGTGTTGAAGCTGTTGAGTTGGTCCGGGCGATTCAGGCTGAGCAGGGCGACGCCGGCCTCGATGGAAAACAGGATGTGTTCGAAATTCATGGTCTTGGCGCTCTCTGGGAGTTCGTTCGAATTCGTTGTTCGGTGCCGATCACTGGCCGGTGAAGGTCGGTGTGCGCTTTTCCTGAAACGCGGCGATGCCTTCGTTGCGGTCGCGGGTGCCGGCCAGCACGGTGAAGGCGTGGCGTTCGAAGCGCAGGCCGCTGGCAAGGTCGGTGTCCATGGCCTTGAGCAAGGCTTCCTTGGCCAGGCGTACCGCCAGCGGCGCCTTGGCGGCGATGCTGCGGGCCACCTGCAAGGCGCGGTCGACGGTGAATTCCGGCTGCGTGACTTCGCTGACCAGGCCGGCGCGCTGGGCCTGACGGGCATCGATCGGCTCGCCGGTCAGCACCATCTGCATGGCCATCGATTTGCCCACCGCGCGCAGCAGGCGCTGGGTGCCGCCGGCGCCGGGCATGATGCCCAGGTTGATTTCCGGCTGACCGAAGCGGGCATCCTCGCCGGCAATGATGATGTCGGCGTGCATCGCCAATTCGCAGCCACCGCCCAGGGCGAAGCCGTTGACAGCGGCGATCAGCGGTTTACTGAAGCGGGTGATGGCTTGCCATGAAGCCTGGCGCGGATCGTCAAGGATGCCGACCAGGTCACGCTCGGCCATTTCCTTGATGTCGGCGCCGGCGGCGAACGCCTTGCGGCTACCGGTCAGGACCACGGCGCGGGTGTCGGGATCGGCTTGCGCAACGCTCAACTCATCAGCCAGCTCGCCCAGTAATTGGGTGTTCAGCGCATTCAAGGCTTGCGGACGCTGCAAGGTGATGAGGCGAACGCCGGGCTCGATCAGTTCGACGGCAAGGGTTAGAGGCATGGCGGATGCTCTCACGGTGCGCTCGGCGGTAGTGCCGGCTTGTTATTGGATCGGCCACGGGTGCCGGTTTTGCCGGAGTATACCTACAACGTGATACGCAAAATCAACATTAAAATTGATTTAATGTGTCCTATCGTCGGTTTGTTGATTTTGTGCTGCGGCCCGAGGCAAGCTGATTCTCATAGCGAATGTCCCGGTTTTATTGGTCTATTCGGCAAATTTTGCGGTAATGGAGCGGGGCGCGAAGGCGGCTTTTTCAAGTGATACGCTTTTTTGTCTTTGTGTGGTTAAAAGCGATGTGATACAAAGTTTGTCATTAACGGCATCGCTTTGTGAGAGAACCTGCCATGACCTGCTACAGCCTCGATGGCCTGACCCCGGTGGTTGACCCCACTGCTTATGTTCATCCGTCAGCGGTATTGATCGGTGATGTGATCGTCGGCCCCCATTGCTATGTCGGGCCGCTGGCCAGCCTGCGTGGCGACTTCGGGCGCATCGTGCTGGAAGAGGGCGCCAACCTGCAGGACACCTGCGTGATGCATGGTTTCCCCGACAGTGACACCGTGGTCGAGCGCAACGGCCATATCGGCCATGGCGCCGTGCTGCACGGTTGCCGGATTGGCGCCGATGCACTGGTGGGCATGAATGCGGTGGTGATGGACAACGCGCACATCGGTCCGCGGTCCTTCGTCTCGGCAGCCGCTTTCGTCAAGGCTGGCTTCGAATGCCCCGAGCAGTCGCTGGTGATGGGCGCACCCGCAAGCATCAAGCGCACGCTCAGCGATCAGGAAGTGGCCTGGAAGCAGGCGGGCACCCGCGAGTATCAGGAGCTTGCCAAGCGTTGCCTGGAACAGATGCAGGTGTGCGAGCCGCTCAGCGAGCCGGAGGCGGATCGCCCGCGCATGAATGACCGGGGCTTGCGGCCCAAGGGCAGCGCAGATTCCCTGTAGGAGCGAGGCTTGCCCGCGAAGAACGATGACGCGTTGTATCTGGAACACCGTGTCGTCTTGTTCGCCGGCAAGCCTGGCTCCTACGAGGGAATGCGATTAACTGACAGACATTCGGTATATTCCTTTTCTTTTTTTCAGCCCGGTACGCCCATGTCGTCCCTGACACCCTTGAACCATCTGATTACACGCTTTCAGGAGCAGACGCCGATTCGCGCCAGCTCCCTGATCATCACGTTGTACGGCGATGCCATCGAGCCTCACGGCGGGACGGTGTGGCTGGGCAGCCTGATTCAATTGCTCGAACCGATCGGCATCAACGAACGGCTGATCCGCACCTCGATTTTCCGCCTGACCAAAGAAGGCTGGCTGACTGCCGAGAAAGTCGGGCGACGCAGCTACTACAGCCTGACCGGCACCGGTCGCCGGCGTTTCGACAAGGCGTTCAAGCGGGTTTACAGCACGACCATGCCGGCATGGGACGGTTCCTGGTGCCTGGTGATGCTGTCGCAATTGACCCAGGACAAGCGCAAACAAGTGCGCGAAGAGCTGGAGTGGCAAGGTTTTGGTGCGATTTCGCCCGTGGTGCTGGCGTGCCCGCGCAGTGACCGTACCGATGTCAACGCGACCTTGCTCGACCTTGGCGCCCAGGAAGAAACCATCGTCTTCGAAACCACTGCCCAGGACGTGCTGGCGTCCAAGGCCCTGCGTCTGCAAGTGCGCGAGAGCTGGAACATTGAGGAGCTGGCGACCCACTACAGCGAGTTCATTCAGCTGTTCCGGCCGCTCTGGCAGGCGCTGCGCGAGCAGGAAAACCTGCAGCCGGCCGACTGTTTCCTGGCACGGATTCTGCTGATTCACGAATACCGCAAACTGCTGTTGCGCGATCCGCAACTGCCGGACGAGTTGTTGCCCGGCGATTGGGAAGGGCGTGCGGCCCGGCAGTTGTGCCGCAATATTTACCGGTTGATCTACGCCAAAGCCGAAGAGTGGCTCAACAGTGCACTGGAAACCGCCGACGGACCTTTGCCGGACGCTGGCGAGAGTTTTTATCGACGCTTTGGCGGGTTGAAGTAATCCGTCGTCGTTGAAGGAGAGTCGCTGTTCAGGAGAACACGCGTTTTGACGTAGACAATAAAAACAAAGCCTGCGTGAGGCCTGCCATGATTTCAACAACCGCACAGCGCCAGGATGGGTTCGATCAGTGGATCCATCAGATCAACCAGATCTGTGGCGCCTTCAACGCTCAGCCCCTGGGGGCCGAGTTCGCCGGCCAGATCCGGGAATTCCGCAGCGACGCCTTGAAGCTCAGCTTCGTCGATGCCTGCCAGGCGCGGCTGTATCGCACGCCGCAGGAGGTCGCGGCAGGCGAGGGCGGCAAGTACTTCGCGGTGTTCCAGCTCGATGGCACGGCGGGCATGGCTCAGGGCGACGACAAGGTGTTGCTGTCCGCCGGCGACATCACGTTGATCGACGCCTCGCGCCCCAGCGACTTCACCTACAGCGAAAATTCCCGGCAACTGTCGTTGATCCTGCCGTATCAACTGGTGGAGCAGACCCTGCGCTTCAACCAGGTCAAGTGCGGCCACCGGATTGCCGCGACTTCACCCATGGCGATGTTGTCGCACCGCTTGATCCTCGACGCTACGCGCCAGAACCTCAATCCTCAGGAAAGCGAAGCGACGCTGGAGGCCATTGTCAGCCTGTTGCGTCCGGCCATCAGCCAGACCGACGAATGCACGGACCTGCACGAGCGAACCTTTCGCAAGACCTTGAGTTTCATTGACCAGCACATCCGCTCCGAAGAGCTGTGTCCGGAATGGCTGGCACGGGAAGTGGGCATGTCGACCCGTGGCCTGTACCGGATGTTCGCCAAGAAGGGGCTGGTGGTGGCGCGCTACATCAAGAATCGCCGCCTGGACCTGTGCGCCGAATCCCTGCGCCAGTCGGGCAAGGAGCAGAAGCTGTCGGTGCTGGGGTATTCGTGGGGTTTTTCCGATTCGAGCTACTTCTCCACCGCGTTCAAATCGCGCTTCGGCATTGCGCCGGGGGAGTACCGCAAGCAGCACGCCTGAGGCGCGGCGCGACATAAATACCAAAGCACCTGGTTCGCTGTAGGAGCCAGGCTTGCCGGCGAAGAACGATGATACGGTGTGACAGAAACGCCGTGGTGCCCGGTTCGCTGTAGGAGCCAGGCTTGCCGGCGAAGAACGATGATGCGGTTTCGACAGAAACACCGCGGTGTCTGTTTCGCGGGCAAGCCTCGCTCCTACAGGCGAAGAACGATGATACGGTGTGACAGAAATACCGCGCTGCCCGGTTCGCGGGCAAGTCGGATCGCCGCCCGCTCGCTCCTACAGGCGAATATGTCAGCCACCATTTTTGAGCAACTGGCCGAAGGCCTCCAGCTCGCTTTTTTCCACGTCGGACACCAGCACATAACGCAGGTGGTTTTCCTGCCACGACACCACGTTGAAGCCACGAATGGTTTGTGTCTGGCGCGGCTTGTCGGCTTCGGAGGCGGGCAGGATGAAGACGTTGATGATGTGTTTGGCCCGGCCATAGCTCAGCGCCGCGGTGGTCTGGTGTTGCAGGTAATCCAGGCGTCCGCCCAGCAGGGGGAACCCTTGTTCCTTGTAATCGAACACCGGTGGCGAGAAGTCGAGTTTGCCGGTGAACCAGGGTTTGACGGTGTGCCGGTCGGACGACACCACATCGTTCAGGTGTTCGCCCATCAGCGAGCGGACATGGCTGGAGACCGCTTCGTCCATCAAGGGTTGTTCGCTGCCCGGCGTCGCGACGAACAACACCATCGCCAGGGCCAGCGCCGTCGCCGAAAACACCGGGGCGAACCAGCTTCTCCAGCGCTCGATAACCGAGACTTTGGGCGGTTCAGGGGGGAACACGCGGGCGGTCAGGGACGCGGGCGCCGTGTAATGCACTGCCTTATGCCTGACCGCCATCACCAGCCGCGCCGCTTGTTCATGCTCGCGCGCACAGGCGGCGCATTCGGCCAGATGCCCGGCTACCCTCGCGGTCGCCGCCGGATCGAGTTCCTTGTCCAGATAGCCGTGTATCAGGGTTCGGCAAACGGTGCAGTCGAGTTCATTCATGGGCGTGCAACTTCAGTAGTTCGAGTTTGAGCATGGCCCGAGCCCTGGCCAGCCTCGACATGACCGTGCCGATGGGAATGTCGGCCACCAGGGCGATGTCCTTGTAGGGCAGGTCTTCGAGTTCCTTGAGCACGATCACCTCACGAAACGCCGGTGGCAGGGCGCTCAGGGCTTGCTGGATCAGCGCCGCATTTTCGGTATGGATGGCCAGCAGCTCCGGGGAGTGGGCCTGGCCTGGCAGCTCGTCGGCTTCGTTGAGCTCATCGCTGTACGCCACCCAGTGACGACCTGCCACGGCCTTGAGCCAGGTGTAGCTTTCGTTGCGTACGATGGTCAGGAACCAGGCCTTGGCGTTGCCATCGGCGAAGCGCTGCGAAAACCGGAAGGCTCGCAGGGCACTTTCCTGCACGACATCGTGCGCGGCGCTGTCATTGCCCGTCAGCCAGCGGGCGAGGTTGTAAGCGGCATCCAGGTGCGGCGCAAACAGTTCCTCAAATCGCTTCATAGTGGTTTCCGCACTTTCCCACCCCTTATAACTGCGCGGCCTGGGGTTTTATTCCCGGAAATATTTATTTTTTTCAGCGGGAATAAAACAGCGGTCCCGCCCGGTTTACCTCATGCCAGTCACATCACTCGCTACATGACTGTAGCTCTGCATTGAGGAAACCCCGATGGACATTCAAGCAAAACATCCCCAGCGCACCGACGGCCTGTTGAATCCCGACCGCCGGACGCTCCTCAAGTGCTCGGCCTGGGCCGGGGCCGGCGTGATCTGGGCCTTGCACGGCGGCATTCCGCGGGCCTTCGCCCTGGACGAAGCCGGCCAGGTCTCCGACCCCATGGCGCTCGCCAGTTCCTTTCATTTCGTGCAGATCAGCGATTCGCATATCGGCTTCAACAAGGAGGCCAATCCGGAGCCGCTGAAGACCCTGCAGGTGGCGATCGACAAGGTCATCGCGCTGCCCAAGCGCCCTTCGCTGATCCTGCACACCGGCGACATCACCCACCTGTCCCGGGCCGAAGAGTTCGACACCGCCGCCCAGGTGCTCAAAGGCTTGCCGGCTACCGTGCACTACGTGCCGGGCGAGCACGACACCCTCGACGAGGGCGGCGGCAAGCTTTACCTGGAGCGCTATGGCAAGGGTACCAAGGGCAACGGCTGGTACAGCTTCGATGACCATGGCGTGCACTTCATTGGCCTGGTGAACGTTTTCAACTTCCAGGCCGGCCATGAAGCGACCCTGGGCGCCGAGCAACTGGCGTGGCTGGCCGACGACCTGCGCGCAGTGAGCAGCAGCACACCGATCGTGGTGTTTACCCACATCCCGTTATGGACGATTTATCAGCCCTGGGGCTGGGGGACCGAGGATGGCGATCAGGCGATTGCAATGCTGCGCAAGTACGGTTCGGTGACGGTGCTGAACGGGCACATTCATCAGGTCATTCAAAAAGTCGAAGGCAATATCACCTTCCACACGGCGCGCGGCACGGCTTATCCACAACCGGCACCGGGCATGGCGCCGTCGCCGGGGCCGATGACGGTGGCGGCGGATCAACTGCGCAATTACCTGGGGGTCACCGATGTGCGCGCGACCCAGGGCGAGCACCCGCTGGCACTGATTGATTCGACGCTGGCATAGGGGAGGGAATGGGTATGAAAACGCGATTGCTGGCGGTGGCCTGCCTGGTGTTGTCGATGCCGGTGTGGGCCAATGAAGTGAAGATCGATATCAAGGAATTCATGTTCGGCCCCAAGGATCTGACCGTCGCCGCGGGGACCAAAGTGACCTGGGTCAACGACGATGAAATCCCCCACACGGTAGCGGAAACCCACAAGGCGTTTCGCTCAGCGGCACTGGACAGCGGGGACAGTTATTCCTGGGTATTCAACACGCCGGGAGAGTTCGAGTATTTCTGTTCGCTGCATCCGCAGATGGTGGGAAAGATCATCGTCAGCCCGTAGAGAGCCTGTAGGAGCGAGCGGGCGGCGATCCGACTTGCCCGCGAACCGGACGACGCGTTGTATCTGGAACACCGTGTCGTCTTGTTCGCCTGTAGGAGCGAGGCTTGCCCGCGAACCGAACGACACGGTGCATCTGTCATACCGTGTCATCGTTCTTCGCCGGCAAGCCTGGCTCCTACGGCGAACCGGACGACACGGTGTATCTGTTTCACCGCGTTATCGTTCTTCGCCTGTAGGAGCGAGGCTTGCCCGCGAACCGAATGACACGGTGCATCTGTCATACCGTGTCATCGTTCTTCGCCGGCAAGCCTGGCTCCTACGGCGAACCGGACGACACGGTGCATCTGTTTCACCGCGTTATCGTTCTTCGCCTGTAGGAGCGAGGCTTGCCCGCGAAGAACGATGACGCGTTGTATCTGGAACACCGCGTCGTCTTGTTCGCCGGCAAGCCTGGCTCCTACATTTCCTTTGTGTTCGCGTTATTTCGGTGCGTTGAGGTTCAGCGTCGGCGTTTCATCGAAGAAGTTCCACGGCTTGAGCAGCACGTGCACCCACTCGGTCGGCATGATCGGCCACTCTTCGGCCCGCGCAATGTGGGTAGTGCCGGTGGTCAGCCAGACTACATCGTCGCTGTTTTCGATGGACTGGTTATCCCCGCTGAATTGCCCCAGGCCCGAGTCGTGGTCCGAACGGTTCGGGTACTTGCCTTCCGGGTACTTTTCCTCGGGGTTGTAGCGGGTCACCCAGAGCTGTTTGTCCATGAAGCTCAGGCGGTGGTAGAGCCATTCGTCGCTGCCGAAGTTGGCGCCCTTGGCCACCGGGTGCGTGCCGCCGGCATAGGGAATCAACTGGTAGGAAACCGGGTTGCCGACTTTGTTTTCCTTGCTGAAGTTGGTCAGCAGGCGCACGGTCGACGGGTCGAATTTCTGTGCGGCCTGTTGTTCGGTGCCGACCACTTTGTTTTCAGTCTGCATGGTGCTGGTACGTGGACCGCCGCGATCGTTTGGCAGTACCACCGGGTTCACTTCCACCAGCGAGTTGTTTTCGCCATCCACATCCATGTCCAGGCGGAAGTTATAGATGTGCTGGTGCGTCGTGCCGACGATGTTGTGATCGAGCAGGGTGCCGTAGCGCGTGTCTTCCTTGGCGGTGTCTTCGTGCATGGTTTTGGATTTCACACCCTTGACCGCTTCGATACCGGTGGCGCCGGCATCGATGCCGATGGTGCCGTTCTGCTGGAAGACCCAGTCGAAAATGTAGTCATAGTTGCCGACGGTGCTGATCCAGCGCACCACCAGTTCACGCCGCTCGGTGCTGAGGTTGGGCTGGCCCATTTCCTGGTGTTTGTACTCCGGGCCTGCATAGCGCTCGAACACCGCCATGGCGCGCGGGATTGCGGTTGGTGCGCCGGTGTAGTCGGCGATGGTCGCGTCCAGCAGCACGGCGTTTGCCGGGGCGTCCTTGCCGCGCGCGATCGGCGAAGTCAGGGTGCCCATGCCGTAGTCGCCGGAGTCCAGGTAGGCCTTGAAGTACCAGCCCACGTCCGGGTCGCCGTAAGGCACGATCATGCCGCCCAGCGAGCCTTCGTACATGATTTTGCGTTTCTTGCCCTTGTCGTCATAAGTGACGGTGGACAGGATCGGGCCGACCCGCGAGTCGAGGCGAACATGGAAGTCCCAGTTCTGCCAGTGAATGCTGTTGCCGGTGATGGTGTAGTTCTTGCCTTCTGGCTCGATGATTTCCAGCGGCTTGACCTGCGTGCCCTTGCGCCCGCGCCCGTCGTAGGGCGTCGGTTTCATCGGCACCGGGATGAGTGCTTCGTCTTCGATCTTGATCAGCTTCTTCTGTTCCAGATCGACAATCGCCACCAGACCTTCGATGGGGTGCGCCCAATAGTTGCCGTCGTCGACATTGAGGTAGCTGACGATTTTCAGCAGGCGCTTGTCCTGTGCCAGACCGTCCTTGCCGTCGAAGTAACCCACCGTCAACGGCGTGGCGACAACCTTCTTCACATCGTTGATGCCGCGCTTGGCCAGTGCCTGCGCGTATTCCGGGCTGGCTTCGATGGCGCTTTGCACGGTGGCGAAGTCATCCAGCAGCACCATGCCGTGGGCGCCTTCAATCGGCTTCCAGGACTTGAGTGCCTTGCTGTCGAGATCCACCAGCGCTTCGATCACGTGTTTGCCGTCGAGCACCACGATCGAGGCCTCACGCGGCTGGTCGACTTTCTGCCCGGTGAGGGCGAAGTTCCACACCTGATCTTTCGGCGGCTCCTTGACCGAGACTTCGGTGAAGCGAAAGCCCGGCTTGTAGTTTTCCGACTTCTTGACGATGTCCACGGCCGTATTGATTTCGGCGACGCTTAAGGGGTTGAGCGGGTTGGGGCGGGTCTCGACGACGAAGGTCTTGTCCAGCCCGGACTGGAACACCTGGTTGATGAAGTCCTTGGACATGTAGGCGGTCTTGCCCTTGAACACCACGGGTACCGTCAGCTCCATGGGCTTGCCGTTGAGCATGGCCGTTTTGCTGTTCGGCTTGACCTTGAGGTAGACCCCGTCCTTGGCGATGGTGAACAGGTTGGAGTAGTCGTCCCATTTGACCGTGGCGCCAAACTCTTCCAGGCCCGCTTGCAGCGGCACCATCTCGGCGTGACCGCCATGGGCCAGGGCCGTGTCAGCCCAGTAGGGCAGGCCGAGCGTACCCAGGGTGATGGCCAGCGCGAGTCGGGCGAGCGGTTTTCTGTTGCGCGATGCAAGGGAGGTGAACATTTGTGGAAATCCTTCGGAAAAGCCGGTAACAGGCATGCCAGCACTTTGCTACAGCTTGAGGTTGGCCGCATTGGGATTCCTGCCAGAATCCTTTGGATCTGTGCCGAAAACAGCTTTCCCGACTGACGGGGGATTGGCAAGCGGCAAAGGTTGAATCGCATGGATTTAACTCAACACCGGCCTCGCGCCGGTGTTGTTTTATCCGCTTACTGCAAAACCTCCCTTCCTTCGCTGCTCGCTTTAGTCGTGGCCTGAGCGATCAGGGCATCGAGCATCTGTGCAACAGGTTTCTGTTGGTGCTTGGGCAGTTGCTCGATGGCCTCCTGTTGCTGTTGCCATTTCGGAGTCGGCCACGCTGAATCGGCGTCTACCTACTCAGGCGGGATCAATCTGATCCAACACCCGGTTCGCTGTGATTTCGGCGAGCATGATGCTGTTGGAAATGCCCAGCAGGGCATTGCGCGAGCCGCCGTCCAGGTGATCGACCAGTTGATGGACCATGACGTCCACCGAGGCCAGGGTTTCGACCAGGTAGACCATCAGGGTTTCGCTCGACGCCTCGGGGTCGACGCTGAACAGGGTGCTGGGTGTGCGTGGCGTGGCCTTGATGTCGGCGGTCGAGGGGAAGTGAATGTCCAGAGCACGCTCGGCGGCTTCGTGGAGTTTTTTTGAGTCGAGGCTTTCGTAGGGGGATGTCGGATCGGTGTCCGGCGGGTTGGGGGTGACCTTGAACATAGATGAAACTCCAAATCAAAAAAGAGGAGCCATCACCCTCGCTACCAAACGAAGGGAGGTGGCCATACGCGGGTTGGTAGACCGGTGACTTGGAAAACCGGCGCGCTCGAAAGCGCCCTGCGCATGACCACCATTAAAACCACAAGCTAAAAGGCTTGCAGCAGGTGTAGCTATGCACATAAGTCAACCGGGCTACCAAACCCGATCGCTGTTTTTTTCAGCGACCGGGAAACGATAGAACCCGAGCCCTATGCGCTCAAGCCGGCGGATTCTGGCGTAACCGTAGGCAACGACGCAAGGTCTTGTAGCTTTCATCAAGTAACCCTGACGGCCTTTAAACACGCTCGCTCCTGACGCAAAAAGCGGCCCCACGAGTACCCCCCAACTGAGTCGAGAGCATCGTTCGAATAACTGTCACAGCCAACAACAAATCTGGCAGCCAAGTGCCAATGCCTGACAGAAATCGCGACGATAATCGCCGATATAAACGGATTCAGCAGGGCTCTGTCCTGGAGGAGGCCCGGGATGGTCGCACTCATCATTCGCCTGACGATCCTCAGTGCGCTGCCTTTCATGCTGTTGTTGCTCGAAAACGCCATGCCGGGTGTCAATCCAGCCTGGGACTTTGCCAATGCCGCCGGGCTTTTTTCTGGCCTGTTGATGGCGTTGCTGTTCGTTTTCAGCGGTCGTCCGCTGTCTCAGCCGTACTACGACGGCAAATTCTTCATGAATCTGCATCGCGACCTGGGCTACGCCGCCACGCTGCTGTTGATTGTGCACATTGGCGTTTTGCTGGTCAGTGAGCCTCTGGTCATCGACTACCTCAAACCTTCTGCTGGCTGGTCCATGCTCAGTGGCACGCTGGCAACGCTGCTGTTGGTGGCTCTGGTGCCTGCCAGCCTGGCAGGCATGCGCCGAAAAATCTGGCGCAATCACAAGCATTTCAAGCATTGGCATTACGGGCTGGGCGTGCTGATGCTGGCCATGATGTCGTGGCATGTGATCAGTGTGGGTTTCTATACCCGAGAGCTGTGGAAATCACTTCTATGGGGTGGGCTGATCGGTGTGGCGATCTTGAAGCCTTTGCTTCCCCGATCTGCGTTGGAGCGCGGTGTTGGTCCAAGGCGACGTCATACCGCAGCTTTCGCCAGTTGGCTAAGTGCAGCGGTGGTACTTTTTGCCCTGACACTGGCAGTCGGCTATTCGTTGCTGGCCAACAGTGATCTGCCGCTTTGAAGCGCGTGTATTGGCTCCTGTGGCTGGTGCCGGTTGCCACGCTCGGATACGTGTTTTTTGCCGGGCATTCCGAATGGGTTCGAAACCGTCCCATGCTGCCACTGGATTTCAATCATCAGGCGCATGGCAAGGTTAACTGCCTGACCTGTCACCACGATTACTCAGACCATTCACCTTCGGCGCCCACCGGAGAACGTAGCTGCCTGCTGTGCCATAAGAAGACGCCGGCACTGGCACTGCGCATCGAACAGGACTTCCATACCCTGTGTCGTGACTGCCATCTTAAAGAGGTGCAAGTGCTGCATGCGGCCGGGCCGGTGCGCGAGTGCCAGCGCTGTCATGCGTCTGCGTCTTTCGAAGTACCCAAATAGATGAGACGGATAAGTACCCAATTGTGAGTACCGGTAATTTCCATGACCTGTCCTGGTCGGGGATCGGAGGTGATTGCATCTTGTTAATACGAAGCATTACTATTCACGCCCCGTTTACACAGCATGCCGCAATGACCCCCAAGCTGCCCCGCAGACACGGCTTTTTCGAGCACTACGAAGAGTTGGTTGGCACCTGGACCCGTCGCCTGAGAAATCGTCAGCAGGCCGAGGATCTGGCCCACGACACCTTTGTGCGCGTGCTCGAGTCCGATTCGGCGGTGGTGCAGCAGCCTCGGGCGTACCTGCACCAGACCGCACGCAATATCGCGGTGGATGGGTTTCGGCGTGAGGATCGGCGGGGCGCCATGGAGTCAGAGGCGATTGATCACAGTGAGTCGCCCACCGGCGACCCGGAGCATTTCATGCATGCGATCCAATTGGCCGACTCCATCGAACAGGCGCTCGGCGAGCTGCCGGTCAACTGCCGAAAGGTGTTTGTCTGGCAGAAAATCGAAGGCCTGACCCAGGCAGAAATCGCCGAACGCCTGGGGCTGTCCAGGAACATGGTGGAAAAGTATATGATCCGCACGCTGCGGCATCTGCGCGACCGCCTTGAAGGACTGTACCCATGAGCGGGCGCGCTTTCTCATCCCCGGCCAAACAGGAACTTCCATGATGGATACTCGTGATTGCGCGTGCGGGCAAACAACGGTTCGCGATGAAGCGGCGTGCTGGTTTGTGCGTTTGCAGGAACCGGTGGTCGATGTCGATGCGCGCCGCCGGTTTGAAGCCTGGTTGAATGAACATCCGCAACACCGAAACGAATTCGAGGTGCTCCAGGGCTTGTGGAAGGCCGCCGACCTGGTGCCGGCGGCACGCTTGCAAGCCCTGTGCGAGGAAGCGCCGACCCGCACAAAACGCAGGGCATGGGCGCGCTATGCCGTGGCTGCCGGTGTACTGGCGGTGGCGGTCGGTCTTGGCTTGTTCAGCGGATTGAATCAGCCATCAGCCTACACGGCAGCGTTTTCCACGGCGCTGGGCGAGCGTCGGCAGGTGGCGTTGCCGGATGGCTCGGTGATCGATCTGGACAGCCGCAGCCGGATCGAGGTGCGTTTTGAAAACAATCGCCGCGCCGTCGAGTTGGCCGAAGGCGAGGCCATGTTCAGCGTCCAGCATGACACCAGCCGCCCCTTTGTGGTCGAGGCTGGCAGCGGCAAGGTCACGGTCACCGGAACGCGCTTCGATGTGCGCCGGGGCAGCGCCGAAACCCGCGTCGTGGTGGAGCAGGGTACGGTCAAGGTACAGGGACGTTCGGCGTCCGACAGTGACTTCGTCAGCCTGACCGCGGGCATGGGGACCCATGTAGATGCCTCGGGCAAGGTTGCGCCTGCCTATGCGGTCAATCCGGCAGAACTGACGGCCTGGCGCAGCGGCAAACTGGTGTTCAACAACGCCAGCCTGAGCGATGTTGCCGAACAGGTTTCCCGTTATCGGGACAAGCCATTGAAGGTCGGCAGCGCGGCGGTGGGCAATCTGCGCCTGACCAGTGTGTTCAAGTCCGATAACACCGACGCCTTGCTCAAGGCCTTGCCGAACATCCTTCCGGTGGCCGTGCGCACCCTCGATGACGGCAGCCAGGAAATAATTTCAAAATAATATTCAGGTTTTTTTCGAGTTCATCGTCTTCCTGTTCAACTGCAACTGGTTTGCATTAACAAACGCATACGCTTGCGATCCACAGGACTACGTTCGACGTGAAAGAATCCACCGCTAAACCTTCAACCTTCTCCTGGTTGCCGCTGGCACTCGCGCTGGCGGTCAACGCTGCAATGCCCCAGGCATTCGCTGCCGATGCCATTCATATCCAGGCGCAACCCCTGGGCCAGGCATTGACCCAACTGGGCCAGCAAACCTCGCTGCAGGTTTTTTTCAGCCCTGAACTCGTCGCCGGCAAGCAGGCCCCGGCGGTGGACGGCAATTTCGCGCCGGAAGAGGCGTTGCGCCAGTTGTTGCAGGGCAGCGGCCTGCAGTATCAGATCGATGAAGGTTCGGTGACATTGATGCCCGCGCCGTCGTCCGCGTCCAACGGTCCGCTGGAGTTGAGCGCGACCGATATCAAGGTGGTGGGCGACTGGCTCGGTGATGCCGATGCCGCCGTGGTACAGAATCATCCGGGCGCGCGGACCGTGGTCCGCCGCGAGGCCATGGTCGAACAGGGCGCGATGAACGTCGGCGACGTGCTGAAGCGTGTTCCTGGCGTGCAGGTGCAGGACGCCAACGGCACCGGCGGCAGCGACATCTCCCTCAACGTCGGCGTGCGCGGCCTGACGTCGCGGCTGTCGCCACGCTCCACGGTGCTGATCGACGGTGTTCCGGCGGCGTTCGCGCCTTATGGCCAGCCTCAACTGTCCATGGCGCCAATCTCCTCCGGCAACCTCGACAGCATCGACGTGGTCCGCGGCGCCGGCTCCGTGCGTTATGGGCCGCAGAACGTGGGTGGCGTGATCAACTTCGTGACCCGTGCGATCCCGGAAAAAGCCTCCGCTGAAATCGGCACCACGCTGGAGACCTCCCAGCACGGTGGCTGGAAGCACATCGACACGGCGTTCATGGGCGGCACTGCCGACAACGGCATGGGTGTGGCGCTGCTGTACTCCGGCGTGAACGGCAACGGCTACCGCGAGCGCAACAACGGCAACGACATCGACGATGTGATCCTCAAGACGCACTGGGCGCCGACGGATGTCGACGATTTCAGCCTGAACTTTCACTACTACGATGCCAGCGCCGACATGCCCGGCGGTCTGACCCAGGCGCAGTACGATGCCGATCCGTTCCAGTCCGACCGCAACAACGACAACTTCAGCGGCCGTCGCAAGGATGTCTCGTTCAAGTGGGCGCGCCAGATCGACGACCGGACCCAGGCGGAAGTGCTGACCTACTACTCCGACAGTTTCCGTGGCAGCAACATTGCCGCCCGCGACCAGAAGACCCTTGGCTCGTTCCCGCGCACTTACTACACCTTCGGCATCGAACCGCGGGTGTCCCATGTGTTCGACGTCGGCCCGACCACTCAGGAAGTCAGTGTCGGTTATCGCTACCTCAAGGAAGGCATGCACGAGGAGGCCAGTCGCCTGGCGCTGGTCAACAACGAGCCGGTGGCGACCAAGTCGTCGGACGGTCATGTGTATCAGGACCGCACCGGCGGCACCGAGGCCAACTCGGTGTATGTCGACAACAAAATCGATGTCGGCAACTGGACCGTCACGCCCGGTATCCGTTTCGAACACATCAGCACCGACTGGCACGATCGCCCGGTACTCGACACCGCCGGCAAGCCTGTTCCGGAAAAGCACCGCAGTATCGAAAGCAACGAGCCGCTGCCGGCCTTGAGCGTGATGTATCACATCTCCGACGCCTGGAAATTGTTCGCCAACTACGAAACGTCGTTCGGTGCCTTGCAGTACTTCCAGCTCGGCCAGGGTGGGGTGGGTGACAACACCGCCAACGGGCTGGAGCCGGAAAAAGCCAAGACCTACGAGATCGGTACGCGCTACAACGATGAGGTGTGGGGCGGCGAAGTGACGCTGTTCTACATCGACTTCGACAAGGAGCTGCAGTACATCAGTAACGACGCGGGTTGGACCAACCTTGGCGCGACCACACACCGGGGTATCGAAACATCGGTGCATTACGACATGGCCGCGCTGGACCCGCGCCTGGCAGGCTTGACCGCCAATGCCGGGTTCACTTACACCCGTGCCGTCTATGAAGGGGAAATCCCGGACTTCAAGGGCCGCGACCTGCCGTTCTACTCGCGTCAGGTGGCAACCGTGGGCCTGCGTTACGACATCAACCGCTGGACCTATAACCTCGATGCCTTTGCGCAGTCCCAGCAGCGCGCGCCCGGCGTTGCCGTGAACGCCGACGGCAGCTTCACCCACAACTACATCACCGAAGGCACCGCCGATGGCCAGTACGGCGACATTCCGGGTTACGTCACCTGGAACGTGCGCGGTGGTTATGACTTCGGTCCGCAAGTGTCGAACCTGAAGCTCGGCGCGGGCGTGAAGAACATCTTCGACAAGCAGTACTTCACCCGCTCCAGCGACAACAACTCGGGCATGTACGTCGGTGCACCGCGCACCTTCTTTGTACAGGCCAGCGTCGGGTTCTGATCCACGGTCTGCATGACACCGATGAACCCGTAGGAGCGAGGCTTGCCCGCGAAGAGGCCATTACAGACGAAATGATTGTTTCGCCTGATACACCGTCTTCGCGGGCAAGCCTCGCTCCTACGGGGGGTGGTGTCTGTTGGGTGAGGTTTCAGGCCTTCAACACCTTCCCGCCAATCGCCACCGCCAGCAGCAACAGCGCCATCAAGCCGAAGGCGAAACTCAGGCTGCTGCCATGGGCGATGAAGCCGATCATCGCAGGCCCCGCGAGGATCCCGGCGTAGCCGAGGGTCGTGATGGCCGGTACGGCGATGCTTTCGGGCATGACCTTCTGCTTGCCCACGGCGGTGTACAGCACCGGGACAATGTTCGAGCAGCCGGCACCCAGCAGTGCGTAACCCGCCAGCGCCGCTTCCCAGCTCGGGACGAATGTCGCCAGTAACAGGCCGACTGCCGCTGTCGCCCCACCGAAGACAATCACCCGTGTCGCGCCCAGGCGATGCACGACGGCGTCACCGGTCAATCGACCGGCCGTCATGGTCAGGGCAAACGCGGCGTAACCCAATCCGGCATAGGCCTTGTCGATCCCGCGCTCCTGAGCCAGGAACACGGCGCTCCAATCCAGGGCTGCGCCTTCGGCGAGGAACACGATAAAGCACATCCCGCCGATGAACAGCACGATGCCATGGGGAACGGCAAACGCCGGCCCCGAATGCTCACCGGCATAGGGCAGAAGATGCGGTACTGCTTTGATGAAGGCGATCAGCAGCAGGGCGATCACCACCAGCATGGCGCCAAAAGGCGAAAGCCCGAGACCGAGCAATCCGCTGACACCTGCCGCACCGACGATTCCACCCAGGCTGAACATGCCGTGAAAGCCCGACATCATGGTCTTGCCGCTGGCCCGCTCGACGATCACCGCTTGCAGGTTCACCGTCGAATCCACGGTGCCAAGCCCGGCACCGAACAAAAACAAGGCGGTAATCAATGCCGGGATCGACGACACCGATGCCAACAACGGCAAGGCGATACAGATCAGCAATGTCCCGCCGCTCGCCACTTTGCGACAACCGAAGCGTGTGGCCAGCACGCCGGCCATGGGCATCGCCAGAATCGATCCAACCCCCAGGCACAGCAGCAACAAACCGAGGGTGCCTTCGTCCAGCCCGGCCCTGGCCTTGGCGTAGGGCACCAGTGGGGCCCACGCGGCGATACCGAAACCGGCGATGAAGAACGCGATGCGCGTGGACATTTGTTCCAGGCGCCCTGGAACGAAAGAGGTCTGGGTGTTGAGGTCGGTCATATCGATCCCTGGCAAAAAACGTCGCACCCCAAGGGACACTGATCGGGGGCGGGGGTTCGATCAGTGCCGGCGGGGTTTTGTGCTCCGACAATTGGATATCCTTGCACAGCCGGGGCGTGTTTCGCGATATGTTGGGGCAGACCATTCATTGCGACAGGGAGCGCGTCATGGCGCACACGTACGATGCACGAGGCAATATCTACCGGGTTGTGGCGCCGCAGGAGCTGCGCAGCCTGGGCATCGATGTGCCCGATCAGGCCGGCACCGCTGCAAAAAACCGTGACACCTGGGCGCTGGCGGCCATCGACGCCTGCTGTTCCTGGGCACCGGGTACACAACCACCCGGCAGCAAGGATCATTGCAGCGACGGATTGCTGGTGGGGCCGTTCCAGTCGGCGCCGCCTTTCGATCTGTTGATCGTGAATACCGACGGCACCCTGGCCGAACGTAGCGGCAACGGGCTGACGATCTTTTCCCAGGCACTCAGCGATCAGGGGCTTGTGCCGAAGGACCAGGCGTTTGTGCTCCGCGTGCACCACGACAAGGCAGATACGCCTTCACCGGGACAAACCTCGGTAAAAGCGGCGCAGGTGGGGGGTGTCGATGGTTTCTGGCTGGATCTGGGCAAACCCGGTTTCGGTCCTGAAGCGGTCAGCGCGCAGGGGGTTGGCAGCGCGATGTTCAATGGGCGCGAACTGAGCCATGTTTCGCCATTGGCCGCGCTCGACGGTGCCTGGTCGCGCAGCCAGTTTGTGCGGGTCGGCAATCCGCATTGCGTGACGTTGGTGGATAACATGAACGCGTTGCCCGCCAATGAGCGGATGCGTGAGCCGGGATTGTCCGAGGGCCTGACGCGTATCGCCTATGCCATGCCGGCAGGCGCGGGGCGGCCGTGTCCGGCGGGGATCAACCTGCAATGGGCGATGCATGGGGGCGGACAGCAAGTGATCGCGCGGGTGTTCGAACGGGGCGAAGGGCCGACCGCTTCCTCCGGCACCAGCGCCAGTGCGGTGGCGTGTGCGGCCTGGCGGGTGGGGTGGGTGACTGCCGGGGAAGTGAAGGTGACGATGCCCGGGGGCACGGCGCCGATTCTGCTGGAGGAAGAGCAGGGGGAGTTGAGTCGGGTCAGCCTGTTTGGTACGGCGCGGTTGATGGGTTGAGTCTGAAATTGCCATCGCGAGCAGGCTCGCTCCCACAGGTTTTGTGAACGGCATAAAAAACCTGTAGGAGCGAGGCTTGCCCGCGAATGAGCCGCCGCAGATTTCAGCTCGGACCGACGAACTCCACCACCGGCATGCTCCGCTTCATCAACACCTTGCCCCCACGAATCGAATACAGCGGCAACCCCTGGCTGCGGATGACTTCGTAATCGCTTTGCGCCGACAGTATCAGCAGATTCGCCGGTCGCCCCGGTTCCAGCCCGTAGCGGTCACCCAGGGCCAGTGCCCTGGCGCTGTTATCGGTGACCAGGTCCAGTGCGCTTTGCAGGTTGCGGTAGCCGAGCATGTGACAGACATGCAGGCCGGTTTCCAGAACCCGCAAAATGTTGCCATTACCCAGCGGATACCAAGGGTCGACGACCGAGTCCTGGCCGAAGCATACGTTCATCCCCGCTTCGAGCAATTCGTTGACCCGAGTCACGCCCCGGCGTTTGGGAAAATTGTCGAAACGCCCTTGCAGGTGAATGCTCTCGGTGGGGCAGGACACGAAACTGATGCCCGAGTGACCGAGCAGGCGGAACAGCTTGGCGCAGTAGGCGTTGTCGTAGGAGCCCATGGCGGTGGTGTGGCTGGCGGTAACCCGCGAGCCCATGCCGCGGCTGCGGGCTTCCTCTGCCAGCACTTCGAGAAAGCGCGAATGCGGGTCGTCGGTTTCATCGCAATGCACATCCACCAGGCAACCGGTGCGCTCGGCCAGGTCCATCAGGAATTTCACCGAACTGACGCCCTGATCGCGGGTGTATTCGAAGTGCGGAATGCCACCGACCACATCCGCGCCCATGTGGATCGCTTCTTCCATCAGATCCCGGCCATTGGGATAGGACTCGATGCCTTCCTGGGGGAAGGCGACGATTTGCAGGTCGATCAGATGGCGGCTTTCCTCGCGGATGTCGAGCATCGCCTTCAGCGCAGTCAGTTGCGGGTCGGTCACGTCGACGTGGGTGCGCACGTGCTGGATACCGTGGGCCGCGAGGGCCTGGATGGTTTTCCAGGCGCGGGTCTTGGTGTCTTCCAGCGTAACGGTGGCTTTGCGCTCGCCCCAGCATTCGATGCCTTCGAACAGCGTGCCGCTCATGTTCCAGCGAGGCTCGCCGGCCGTCAGTGTGGCGTCGAGGTGGATGTGGGGTTCGACAAAGGGCGGTACGACCAGGTTGCCGCCGGCGTCCAGGTCGTCGGGCCCCAGGGTCGGGGCTTCGGTCTGCCGGGCGATGCTGCTGATCAGGCCGTTTTCCAGGTGCAGCTCATGCAGGCCTTCCTGATTACGCAGCCGGGCATTGATGATGTGCATGAGGCAGATCCTTGTAGAGAAAGCGGGCAGACACTATCTCTACATTAGCCCGGCTGTAGCAACCCCGTGTAGGAACGAGCAAGCTCGCGATGGACGACGGAGCGCCGCGGGGTGTCAGGCCGCCAGCGTCATCGTTGACGTCCATCGCGAGCATGCTCGCTCCTACAGGTTTGCGGGCTTACTCGCCGCGATAGATGCAACCGCTGGTGCAGGTTTCGTGAATGCGGATGGCACTCAGCTCCGGCAGCAGTGGCTTCATTTCATTCCAGATGAACTTGGCCAGGACTTCACTGGTCGGGTTTTCCAGGCCTGGAATATCGTTCAGGTAGTTGTGGTCCAGACGCTCGTACAGCGGCTTGAAGATCGCCTTGATCTCGGAGAAGTCGCGGATCCAGCCGGTGTGCGGATCGAGGTCGCCGCTGAGGTGAATCGCCACCTTGAAGGAGTGGCCGTGCAGGCGTCCGCACTTGTGGCCGTCCGGGACGTGAGGCAGGCGATGGGCGGACTCGAAGGTAAACTCTTTGAAGATTTCCACGGTTTTTTCAGCTCTGTTGAAGTGGCGTTCGCCGCAGCGATTCGGGCAGGCGGCGAGTTTAACAGCTTGTCCTGACTAAAGGGTCAGCAAGCGCTCGCCAAGGCGACCATTGGCGGCCAGTTCCAGGAATTCATCGCCCAGGCGACGGCTTTCATCCATCGCTGCGCGCCAGTATTTCTGTCGACTTTGGGCATCACCCATGAAGCGCTTGAAGTCGTTGCGATCAGGCAGTTTGCCGTAGGGCAGGCGCGACAGATATTCCTTCGATGGCGCCAGCAACAGCACATTCTGCAGGCGCGCGGGGCAGGCGCGGCGCCAGGGCAGGGTTTTGTCGAACCAGCCGGGAATGATCCGGTCGGTGAAATGCGGGTAGAGCACGATGTCATCGCCGCTGTAGGGCAGATCCAGGTGATAGTCCAGCAAGCCGCCGTCGCGGAACGTGCCGGCGCCGGCACCGGGAAGGTCGCGTACTCCTTCCATCACCATCGGGATCGAGCCCGAGGCAAGCAGGGCCTGGCGCAGGTTGCCGGTACCCAGGGCGACGAAGCGCGACGGGAAATCGTTCAGTGCATTGACCGGCGGTGCCAGGCGCGGATCGTGCAGGATCAGGCGTTCGAAGTGTCGCGCCAGGCGGGCGCGCCCGCGCAGGTTGTCGGCGATCACCGACGACAGTCCCAGACCCAGACGGCCGCGATGATCGTCCGCGAGCAAACCATGGCTTTTGACCACCATGATGTTCAGGCGATAGTGGGCGTTGTCGAGGAGGGCGGCGTCGCGGCCGTCGAGCAAGTCATCGAGCATGCGCCGCGAACTCTGGCTGATCTGCGCCATGGTCACGCCCTTGGCGAAGTTCTGTTCGGTGTAGAGATGGCCGAGGCGGCGGATGCCTTCGGCGGCGTCCGGCAGGCAGGCACTGGCGAAACGCCAGGAACCGACCGACGCACCGATCAGCGAACGTTCGCGCGGTGCCGACGGTAGCCATTGGCCGAACAAGGCCAGGTCCAGCCCTTGAATGCCCAGTGCCTTCGGACCGCCCGCCGCACCCGGCAGCGTACCGACGTCGGCGGCTTGCAGGCCGTTTTCACGTATGCGTGCAAAGGCACGTGGGCCGGCCTTGAGGGTGAGGGAGGGAAACTTGATGTGAATGGCGGTCATACCGGTCTCGAATATGGGCAAGCGGGCCGATTATAAACATCTTGGGGAAGCAGTGACCCTGTGGGAGCCGGCTTGCCGGCGAAGGCGGTGTTTGCGTCACATCGATGTTGGACGTGCAAATGCCATCGCAGGCAAGCCGGCTCCCACAGGATGGGTGTGGTTGTCACCAATGATGGCAATTCAGCTTCAGTTAAGTTCATATCGCTAAGGTGCAGCCGCAGGCAACACCTGACATAGATGGAGTCACCCATGAAAAACCTGCCAGGCCTGTTAGTCGCGTCCGTCATGGGCCTGACCGTCGGCCTCGCCCATGCCCGCGACCTCGATCAGGACCAAGCCCTGCGCCTGCGCCAGCAAGGGGTGATCCTGCCGCTTGAGCAACTGCTGCAACTGGCGCTGGATCGCTATCCGGGGGCCAAGCTGCTGGAGGCGGAGCTTGAGCAAAAGCACGGTACCTACATTTATGATGTCGAGCTGCTGACCGCTGAAGGGGTGGTTCGCGAACTCGATCTCGATGCCGCCACTGGCCGTTTGCTCAAAGACAAGGAAGATTGAACGATGCGATTGCTGCTGGTGGAAGACCACGTGCCTTTGGCCGATGAACTGACGGTCGGCCTCAATCGCCAGGGGTATGCCGTCGATTGGCTGGCCGATGGGCGCGACGCCGTGCATCAGGGCGCCAGCGAGCCCTATGACTTGATCATCCTTGATCTTGGCCTGCCAGGGTTGCCCGGGCTTGAGGTGCTGGCCCGCTGGCGTGCCGACGGATTGGCCACGCCGGTGCTGATTCTGACGGCCCGCGGTTCCTGGGCCGAGCGCATCGAAGGGCTCAGGGCCGGAGCCGACGATTACCTGACCAAGCCGTTCCATCCCGAAGAATTGCACCTGCGGGTCCAGGCGCTGTTACGCCGCTCCCATGGCCATGTCAATCAACCGACCCTCAATGCGGCAGGATGGCAACTGGATGAACGGCGCCAATGCGTGGCCCGTGACGGCGTGGACGTGCAACTGACCGCGGCTGAATTTCGTCTGTTGCGTTACTTCATGCTTCACCCACAGCAGATCCTCTCGAAAACCCATCTGGCCGAACATCTCTATGACGGTGAAACCGAACGCGACTCCAACGTGTTGGAAGTCCACGTCAATCACTTGCGCCGCAAACTTGGGCGCAGCGTGATCGAAACCCGTCGCGGCCAGGGCTACCTGTTCGGCGGGCAAATGCCGTGAGGTCGATCCAGCGCCGCCTGAGCCTGGGCCTGATCAGCGTGATGGTGGTCGTCGGTCTGGTGCTGGCGCAAGCCAGCCTGTGGCTGTTCGAAATAGGATTGCAGCGCTACCTCGAAGCCGGGTTGCGCAACGACAGCGAGAGTCTGTTGATGGCAGTGGTGCGCGGCCCTGAAGGCTTGCAGCTTGATGAGCGGCGCTTGCCGCCGGCCTATCAACGACCGTTTTCCGGGCATTATTTCCACATCGATTTTGCCGACACTCAATGGCGGTCCCGTTCGCTGTGGGATCGAGAACTGCCGCGTCTGGAGCATCCCGGCCTGCAGGGCAATCTGCAATTGGGACCCGAAGGCCAGCAATTGCTGGTGTTGCGTTCGGACTATCGGCGCCTGGGGCAGTCAGTTTCCATCAGTGTCGCGCAGGACTACACGCCGGTGCGCCAAAGCTTTCGCCGCATGCAGCAGGTGGGACTCGCCCTGGGGCTGGCCGGGTTGCTGCTGATTCTGGTGTTGCAACGGATCACCGTGCGTCGTGCCCTGCGTCCGCTGGAAAGGGCTCGCAAACAGATTGCGCAATTGCAACAGGGCCAGCGCTCGCAACTTGACGATCAGGTGCCCGTGGAGCTCGAGCCGCTGGTGGCGCAAATCAACCACTTGCTCAACCACACCGAAGACAGTCTCAAGCGTTCGCGCAATGCCCTGGGCAATCTCGGTCATGCCTTGAAAACCCCTTTGGCGGTGTTGCTGAGCCTGGCCTCAAGCGAGCAGCTCGATACGCACCCGCAACTGCGCAAGACCTTAAGGGAGCAACTGGAACAGGTTGAGCGGCGGCTCAACCGCGAACTGACCCGCGCACGGTTGTCCGGTGATGCGCTGCCTGGCGCCTTGTTTGACTGCAGCACCGAATTGCCGGGCTTGCTGGCCACATTGACAGTGATTCACGGCGAACACCTGAACCTGAGCTTTTGCGCTCCGCCCGACCTGCGCTTGCCGTGGGATCGTGAGGACCTGCTGGAACTGCTCGGCAATCTATTGGACAACGCCTGCAAATGGGCGGACGCCGAAGTTCGGGTGACGGTGGTCGAGACGGTGCAAGGATTCGAGCTGAGCGTGGAAGACGACGGCCCCGGCATCCCCGAAGAGCGCCGCGATCAGGTCGTGAGCCGCGGCGCACGACTGGATGAGCAGACTGCCGGCCATGGGCTGGGCCTGGGCATCGTGCGCGATATTGTCGAGGCCTGGGGTGGGGATTTGCGCCTGCAGGACAGCGAGTGGGGTGGGTTGAAGGTGCTGGTCGAGTTGCCGGCGCGCTCCTGAATTTTCACCGCCGCCCTGTGGGAGCGGGCTTGCCCGCGATAGCTGAGTGTCAGTCGCCATCAATGTTATATGACCCACCGCTATCGCGGGCAAGCCCGCTCCCACAGGGGGTGTGTGATCCCCGAGAGAGCGGGCAGCCTCCCGGCCTCAGCTGTGATGAATCTCCCGATCCTTGGTTTCCGGCATGAAGAAAATGCCCAGAACGGCGGTCATCACCGCAATGACGATGGGGTACCACAGCCCGTAATAGATATCGCCTGTGGCCGCGACCATGGCGAAGGCTACCGTAGGCAGGAAACCGCCGAACCAGCCGTTGCCGATGTGATAGGGCAACGACATCGAGGTGTAGCGGATGCGTGCCGGAAACAGCTCCACCAGCCAGGCGGCAATCGGGCCGTATACCATGGTCACGTAGATCACCAGAATCGTCAGGAGCAGCAGCACCATCGGATAGTTGGTCTTTGCCGGGTCGGCTTTTTCAGGGTAACCGGCGTCCTTCAACGCGGTGGCCAGGGTGGCGGTGAATGCATCGTTCTGCGCCTTGAAGTCGGCGGCCGGCATGCCGGTGCCTTCGAAACTCTGGATCACTTTGTCGCCAATGCGCACCTGCGCGACCGTACCCGGTTCGGCCTTCACGTTCTGATAGGGAATGGCTCGCTTGGCCAGTACCGTCTTGGCCAGGTCACAGGAACTGGTGAATTTGGCCTTGCCCACCGGGTCGAACTGGAACGAGCACTGGTCCGGATTGGCGATGACCGTGACCGGGTTCTTCTCCTGGGCAATGAACACGTCGGGGTTACCGTACTGGGTCAAGGCGTGGAAGATCGGGAAGTAGGTGAGCGCCGCGAGGATGCAGCCGGCCATGATGATGCCCTTGCGGCCGATGCGGTCGGACAGGCTGCCGAAAATCACGAAGAACGGCGTGCCGATGAGCAGGGAACCGGCAATCAGCAGGTTGGCGGTTTGCGGATCGATCTTGAGTGTCTGTAGCAGGAAAAACAGCGCATAGAACTGTCCGGTGTACCAGACCACGGCCTGGCCGGCAGTGCCGCCGAGCAGGGACATGATGACGACCTTGAGATTTTCCCAGCGGGCGAAAGACTCGGTCAGCGGCGCCTTGGAAGCCTTGCCCTCTGCCTTCATTCTCTGGAACACCGGCGATTCGCTGAGTTGCAGGCGGATGTACACCGAGATGATCAGCAGCAGGATCGACAGCAGGAACGGAATTCGCCAGCCCCAGGCTTCGAAGGCCTCGGTGCCCAGGGCGGTGCGGCAGGCCAGGATCACCAGCAACGACAGAAAAAGGCCGAGGGTCGCGGTGGTTTGAATCCACGAGGTGAAGAAGCCACGTTTGCCTTTGGGCGCATGTTCGGCCACGTAAGTGGCCGCACCGCCGTACTCACCGCCAAGCGCCAGCCCTTGCAACAAGCGCAGGCTGATCAGGATGACCGGTGCCGCCACGCCAATCGTGGCGTAGTTGGGCAGCATGCCCACGACGGCGGTGGAGACACCCATGATGATGATGGTGATGAGGAACGTGTGTTTGCGTCCGATCATGTCGCCCAGCCGGCCAAACACAATGGCTCCGAAGGGGCGGACGGCGAAGCCCGCAGCGAAGGCCAGCAGGGCGAAGATGAAGGCGGTGGTTTCGTTGACGCCGGCAAAGAAGTGCTTGGCGATGATGGCGGCGAGGGAGCCGTAGAGATAAAAGTCGTACCACTCGAACACGGTGCCCAGGGACGAGGCGAAGATGACCTTGCGTTCCTCCCTGGTGATTCCGTGATGGGGGGCGCTGCCGGTGGATGTGTTGTCGATTGCCGCCATGGGGTTTCTCCGTTGTTCTTGTTCAGGCCGGAGCACCTTCATATTCTTATTGCCGCACCCTGGCCCTGGGGCTGATGTCATCGGACTTCCTGAAGCATAATCGGCTTCCGTCAGATATCCACTCGGGCACAAAAACCTGTAGGAGCGAGCAAGCTCGCGATGGTCGTCAACGACTACGCGGGCTGTCTGAATGCACGCGGTGGCTGAACTTGCATCGCGAGCGTGCTCGCTCCTACAGGGAGAGGGGGTTAGACGCGGAACTGATCCATCAGGCTCTGTTGCTGATTGGCCAGGCTGTTGAGCGACTGGCTCACCCGTGCCGACTCCTGGGCTTGCCCCGACAGCGACTCGGTCACGTCGCGAATGGTGGCCACGTTGTTGTTGATCTCCTCGGCCACCGCGCTCTGTTCCTCGGCGGCGCTGGCAATCTGCAGGTTCATGTCGCTGATCACGGTCACCGCATCGCCGATCTGTCGCAGCGCCGTCACGGCCTGGCCGACCTGTTCGACACTGCCCTGGGCCAGGCGATGACTGTTGCCCATCGAGTCGACCACATCCTGGGTACCGCCTTGCAGTTGTTCGATCACCAGGCGGGTTTCCTCGACCGACTCCTGGGTACGCCGTGCCAGGTTGCGCACTTCGTCGGCGACCACGGCAAAACCGCGTCCGGCTTCACCGGCACGAGCCGCTTCGATGGCTGCGTTGAGCGCCAGCAGGTTGGTCTGCTCGGCGATGGAGCGGATCACTTCCAGGACCGATCCGATCTTCTCGCTGTTGGCGGCCAGACCTTCGATCTGCACCATCGCTGCGCTCATGTCGGCGGCCAGGTTGTCGATGCTGGCGGTGGTGCGGTCGATAACGGTCAAGCCCTGGCGGGTGGCCTGGTCGGCATCCCGTGCCGCTTGTGCTGCCTGCGCGGCGCTGCGGGCGACGTCCTGGGCGGTGGCGCTCATCTCATGCGACGCGGTGGCAACCTGGTCGACCTGGCGATACTGCTGCTCCATGCCGGCGCTGGTCTGGGTGGCGATGGCCGATGACTGGTCCGCCGTGCCGCGGGCGTCCTGCACCGAGCGTTTGACCTCGGCGATGATCGGTTGCAGCTTGTCGAGGAAACGGTTGAACCAGCCGGCCAGTTGGCCCAGTTCATCCTTTTTGTCATAGGCCAGGCGGCGGGTCAGGTCGCCTTCGCCGCTGGCGATGTCTTCGAGCATGTGGGCCACGCCGAGGATCGGTTTGGTCACGCTGCGAGCCATCAACCACACCAGCAACAGGCCGATCAACGCGGCCAGTACACCCAGGCTGAGTTCGGTCAGGGTGCCGGCGGTGTTGCTTTCATCCAGTTGGTTTTTCAGTGCCTGGGCAGGGCCGACGAGGACTTTCTCCGGTACGTCGAGCAATACGCCCCAGGCTTTGCCGTCCGGGATCGGCTGGAAGGGCGCCATGACCTTGAGCTGCTGATCTCTGTGCAGGCTGGAGGTCTTGTTGATGCCGGCCAGCATGCGCATGAGTTCGCCACCGGTGCTCTTGTCCACCGCC
Organism: Pseudomonas sp. NPDC089569; assembly: GCF_050280625.1. Lineage (NCBI taxonomy): Bacteria > Pseudomonadati > Pseudomonadota > Gammaproteobacteria > Pseudomonadales > Pseudomonadaceae > Pseudomonas > Pseudomonas sp. NPDC089569. The sequence goes on along the minus strand of NZ_JBNNVQ010000030.1, from coordinate 14,100 downwards.
TCCAGGCGCTGGCTGAGTTTGCTCGCATCCGGGCTGTAACCGGCGAGCAGGCCGGCGGGGCTGATGATGCTGACACTGGTCTGGCCGTCATAGAGCTTCTTGCTGGCGTTCTGGCTGACCGCTTGCAGGCTGTTGAGGTTGATGTCCACCGACAGCGAGGCGATGAGCTTGCCTTTGTTCATCAACGGAAAAACGATGCTGGTCATCAGTACGTTCTGGCCGTCGATCACATAGAAGTACGGCTCGATCACGCAAGGCTTGAGGCTGGTGCGCGGGCAGGTGAACCAGGCATTGGCCGCTTCGCCGCTGGGGCCGGTGCTGGTGTCGGCCAGGTCCTTTTCCGGCAATGGCATGGAGGTCAGCTTGCCTGCGGTCGGTTGCGACCAGTACAAGGAAAAACGCCCCTTTTCGTTGCTGCCGATGTCGCTCTGGCCGGCGAACAGTTCGTCCTTGCCGTCCAGCGCGTTGGGTTCGAATACCAGGGACAGGCCGAGCAGTTCGGGGTTGGCTTGCAAGGCCGTCTTGACCTGATGGGTCAGGTCTTCACGCAAATCGAAGGCATCGAGAAAACGCTTTTCGGCCTGATCGCGAAGAAACAGCACCTGCCGGGAAAAACCGTGGCCATATTGATAGGCGTCCATGAACTGCTGGCGAATACCCAGCGCCTGGTTTTCACCCTGGGATTCGATGCGGGCCTGGGCCGCTTCGGTCAACATCTCCATGCTCGAGGCTTTCACCAGCTCGGAACTGTGCTCCATGCGATACAGCGAAAGACCCACCAGCAGGGTCACGATGCCCGCCAGGCACAACCCGGCCAGCAGGGTGATTTTCCATTGAATGGAAAGTTGTCTGATCGACATGGAGACGTCCTTTTTCGATAAATATTTGAGGCTTTGCACTGTAGCGGCAGGGTTGCGGCTTTCTTTATCCCCATCGCCCCTCCCTGTAGGAGCGAGCATGCTCGCGATGCAAGTCCAGCCACCGCGTGCATTCAGACAGCCCGCGTAATCGTTGGCGACCATCGCGAGCATGCTCGCTCCTACAAAGGACTTCACATGACGTGCACGGTGCGCTTTGACATGGGTACGCCCGTGCTGCAAAGTGCGCGCCCTCTAATAAAACCCATTCCTTAATCCGCTGGCGGCTCTTTGCAGACTGCCGGACGGAGTCTTTTCGTTTGTCTCGAGGTAATGAAATGAATGCAGTGATTGCTGCGGTCGGCATCATGCTGATACTCAGCCTGTCCCGCGTGCATGTGGTCATCGCGCTGATCGTCGGCGCGCTGGTGGGCGGCCTGACCGGTGGCCTGGGGATCGAGGCCACGCTCAAGGCCTTCAACAGCGGCCTGGGTGGCGGGGCTACGGTGGCACTGTCCTATGCGTTGCTGGGTGCTTTCGCCGTGGCCATTGCCAAGTCCGGCCTGGCCCATGCCCTGGCGGACAAGGCATTGGCCCTGGTCGATCGCCATCACGCCACGGGCGGCGGGCAGGTCAAGTGGTTGCTGATTGGCCTGCTGTGGGTGGTGGCCATTGCTTCGCAGAACCTGCTGCCGATTCATATCGCCTTCATTCCGTTGCTGGTGCCTCCTCTGTTGTATGTGCTGACCCGGTTGCAACTGGACCGCCGCTTGATTGCCTGTGTCATCACGTTCGGCCTGATCACCCCGTACATGTTCCTGCCGGTGGGCTTCGGCAACATCTTCCTCAACGAGATCCTGCTGGCAAACGTCGCCCGCAGCGGCGTGGACATCAGCGGCATCAATGTCACGCACGCCATGGGCATTCCGGCGCTGGGCATGCTGGCCGGGCTTGGCGTGGCATTTATCAGCTACCGCAAAAAGCGCGTCTACGATCTGGAAAGGATCGAGCAGGTCGAGCAGGTCGCCGTTCAATACAACCCGTTGAGCCTGATGGTGGCGGGCCTGGCCATCGTTGCAGCGTTCGTCATTCAGCTTTTGCTGGATTCGATGATCATCGGCGCCCTGGCGGGTTTCCTGATTTTTTCGCTGTCGGGCATCGTCAAGTGGCGTGACACCGACGATCTGTTCACCGAAGGCATGAAAATGATGGCGATGATCGGCTTCATCATGATCGCCGCCTCCGGATTCGGCGAAGTGATCAAGGCCACCGGGGACGTACGGGCGCTGGTCGAGGCTTCGGCTGCGTGGATCGGCCACAGCAAGGCCATCGGCGCCATGTTGATGCTGCTGGTGGGGCTGCTGGTGACCATGGGGATCGGTTCGTCGTTCTCCACCGTGCCGATTCTGGCGGTGATTTTCGTGCCGTTGTGCGTGCAACTGGGGTTCAGCCCGATTGCCATCGTGTGCATCGTCGGCACGGCGGGAGCGCTTGGCGATGCCGGTTCGCCTGCCTCGGACTCCACCCTCGGCCCGACGTCCGGCCTCAACATCGACGGTCAGCACCACCACATCTGGGACACCGTGGTCCCGACGTTCCTGCATTACAACCTGCCGTTGCTGGCGTTCGGCTGGCTGGCGGCGATGGTGCTCTGATTTCACCCCCCCCCCGTAGGAGCCAGGCTTGCCGGCGAACCGGGCACCGCGGTGTTTCTGTCGCACCGTGTCATCGTTCTTCGTCGGCAAGCCTGGCTCCTACAGCGAAGGCGCCCTTGAAATCGCCTTCGCCTGTAGGAGCGAGGCTTGCCCGCGAACCGGGCAGCGGGGTGTTTCTGTCGCACCGTGTCATCGTTCTTCGCCGGCAAGCCTGGCTCCTACAGTTTTACGTTGATGTGCCGTTAACGCCTTTAACCACGCCAACAAAATCAGAAGGGTGAACGTCATGCGCATGAGCCTGAAGGCTAAAGTCCTGTCCCTTGCCGTCCTCCCGGTGTTGCTCTTTGCGCTGGTCATCAGCCTGACCACCTTGTTCATTCTCCAGGGCCAGGCCCGCCACGAGGTCGAGGAAACCCGCGAGCGGCTGCTCAGTGACGCCAAGGCCACTCTGCAAAGTTATGTTGCCGTGGCCATGACCACGATCAAGCCGCTGTACGACGCTGCCGCCCCCGGCGATAACGCGGCGCGAACCCAGGCGATCAAGCTGCTGTCGAGTATTGCCTACGGCAAGGAGGGCTACTTCTTTGCCTACGACTCCAACATCGTGCGCCTGTTCAAGGCCAACAGCCCCGAAGGCGTGGGCCAGAGCTTCAAGGACAATCGCGATCCGAACGGTGTCTATGTCAACCGTGACCTGGTGAAAGTCGCCAAGGACGGTACCCATTACCTGCAATACAGCTCGCCGTTGCCGGGCAACAGCCAGGTGCTGGTGCCCAAGCTGGGGTACACCGAATACCTGTCCAAGTGGGACATGGCCGTCGGTACCTCGGTGAACCTCGACGGTATCGAAGCGCAGGTGGCCGAAGTCGAGGCTTCGGTTCACGAACGCATGCAAGGCGTGGTGCTGAGCATCGTCGGTGTGGCCGTGGTGGTTCTCGTTTTGATCGCGGTGGCCGGGATGCTGCTGGCCAACACCATTTTGCGTCCTCTGAACCTGATGAAAGCCAATCTCGACGACATCGCGGCAGGCGAGGGCGACCTGACCCGTCGCCTGGCTATCACCAGCCAGGATGAACTGGGCGAACTGGCCGGTTCCTTCAACCGCTTCGTCGACAAGATCCACGGCCTGGTCCGTCAGATCACTGAAATGACGTCGCAACTGACCGGGCTGGTGAATCAGGTTTCCGACCAGGCCCACCGCTCGGACCAGGCCATGGAGCGCCAGCGTCACGAGACCGATCAGGTCGCCACGGCCATCAATGAGATGTCTGCCGCCGCGCAGGAAGTGGCCAAGAGTGCGCAAAACGCCGCAGTGGCTGCCCGGCAGACCGACGAAGAGGGGCAGGCCGCCAAGCGTGTGGTGGCCGGCAGCATTGTGAAAATTCATGCGTTGGTCGATGACATCCGCAGCAGCGGTGCTTCCCTCGACAGCCTGCAAAAAGATGTGTCCTCGATTGTCAGCGTGCTCGGAGTCATCCGCTCGATTGCCGAGCAAACCAACCTGCTGGCGCTCAACGCGGCCATCGAAGCGGCCCGTGCCGGCGAAGCCGGGCGTGGCTTTGCAGTGGTGGCCGATGAGGTCCGGGCACTGGCCAGTCGCACGCAAATCAGCACCCAGGAAATCCAGGGCATGATCGACCGCTTGCAGGCCGGAACCCAGTCGGCGGTGCAAGCCATGCGTCGTTCCAGCGAGGCCGGTGACGGCACCTCGGCACAGGCCAATGAGGCGGGCGCGTCCCTGGACGCCATGGCGCAGTTGATCGCCACCATCAATTCGATGAACGCACAGATCGCCAGTGCCGCCGAAGAGCAGACGGCCGTGGCCGAAGAGATCAATCGCAGCGTGCATCAGATTGCAGTGGCGGTGGACAACGTCGCCGACGAAACCCAACTCGGCGCGCAAACCTCGCGTAGCCTCGCCGATCTGGGGCAGCGCCTGGGCAAATTGGTGGGACAGTTCCGTATCTGACCGATGTCGTCGAAGCGATGGGCAACACACTGCGTCCGATAAGGCAGGGCAGGCGCCGCCTGTCCTGCCTCGAATTGCCTGTGCGCCGGTCACCTTGTAAAGTGCCGCTCCCCGCCGTTTCGCCAGAGGTAAAACCATGAGCCAGTCCCTTGATATTGCCGTGATCGGCGCCACCGGTACCGTCGGCGAAACGCTTGTGCAGATTCTTGAGGAGCGCGACTTTCCGGTCGGCGATCTGCACCTGCTGGCCAGCAGCGAATCGGCGGGCAGTTCGGTACCGTTTCGCGGCAAGAACGTGCGTGTGCGCGAGGTCGACGAGTTTGACTTCGGCAAGGTGCAGCTGGCGTTCTTTGCGGCCGGGCCGGCCGTCACCCTGAGTTTTGCCGCGCGTGCCACGGCCGCGGGCTGCTCGGTCGTCGACCTGTCCGGTGCCTTGCCGGCCGACCAGGCGCCGCAAGTAGTGCCGGAAGCCAATGCGCAGGTGCTGGCCGGCCTGCAGAAACCGTTTCGGGTCAGCAGCCCGAGCCCGTCGGCCACCACGCTGGCCGTGGTCCTGGCTCCATTGCTCGACAGGCTCGATCTGCAGCGCATCAACGTAACGGCGAGCCTTGCCGTCTCTGCCCTTGGGCGCGAAGCGGTGACCGAGCTGGCGCGTCAGACCGCCGAGTTGCTCAACGTGCGTCCGCTGGAACCGACCTTTTTTGACCGGCAAATGGCGTTCAATCTGCTGGCTCAGGTGGGCAAGCCGGACGATCAAGGGCATACATTGCTGGAAAAGCGCCTGGTGCGGGAGCTGCGTCAGGTCCTGAGGCAGCCGTCATTGAAGATTTCCGTCGCCTGCATTCAAGCCCCGGTGTTTTTTGGCGATAGCTTTAACGTAACCCTGCAATGTGCCAGCGACATCGATTTGTCGAGCGTCAACGCTGCCCTGGAGGATGCTCCGGGCATCGAGCTGGTGGAGGCCGGTGATTACCCGACCCCCGTCGGCGATGCGGTAGGGCAGGATGTCGTCTATGTGGGGCGGGTGCGCCACGGTATCGACGACCTGTCGGAACTAAATCTGTGGCTGACGTCAGATAACGTACGCAAGGGCGCCGCGCTCAACGCTGTGCAACTGGCTGAGTTGTTGATAAAAGACCTGCTGTAAAAGATACTTGCAACAATTTTTCAATGGTTCCGGGCGAGCGCTATGCTTGGGCGGAATGCTGAAGGCGAGCCACCCTGCGGGGCTTTCCGGGGCATGCACGAAACGATCGCGCGCGACGACTCTTCGTCGGCGCGCGCAATGCCTTACGGCAGCGGCAATCATCACCTTCTCGCTGGCCGAGGAATGTTCAAACTAAGGATGAGCTATGGTTCAAGTTCGCAAACTGGTGTTAGCAATAGCGGCCGCCTCGGCGCTGTCCTCCGGTATGGCGCATGCCCTCGGGCTCGGGGAACTGACCCTGAAGTCGACGCTCAACCAGCCGCTGGTGGCGGAAATCGAATTGCTCGACGTCAAGGAGCTGACCGCTGCCGAAGTGGTGCCGAGCCTGGCTTCGCCTGAGGATTTCGCCAAGGCGGGCGTCGATCGCCAGGCGTTCCTCAACGACTTGACCTTTACCCCGGTGTTGAACGCCAGTGGCAAAAGCGTGCTGCGTGTAACCTCCAGCAAGCCGCTTGCCGAACCGATGGTGAAATTCCTGGTTCAGGTGATGTGGCCCAACGGTCGCTTGCTGCGCGATTACAGTGTGCTGCTCGATCCGTCCAAGTTCTCCCCTCAAACGGCGGAAGCGGCCACGCAGACTGCGCCGGCGCAAAGCGTGACGTCGCCGGTCACCGGTGCAGGCAAGCCGTCTCAATACACCACCACGCCACGAGACACCCTTTGGGAAATCGCCGCGAAGGCGCGTAATGGCGGTTCGATCCAGCAAACCATGCTGGCCATTCAGGCGCTGAACCCCGATGCCTTTATCGACGGCAACATCAACCGCCTGAAAACCGGGCAGGTTCTGCGTCTGCCGGATCAGGCGCAAAGCACCAGCCTGCCGCAGCCCAAGGCCATTGCTGAAGTGGCTGCGCAGAACACCGCGTGGCGCCAGGGCCGCCGCTATGTCGCCAAGCCCGCTACCGGGCGGCAGCAACTCGATGCCACCAAGCGCGGCCGCGCCGAAGCGGTGTCGCCTCAGGCCGGCAAGGACAATCTGAGCCTGGTTTCCGCCGAGTCCGGCAAGGCGCGCGGCAAAGGCAAGGCAGGCGATGCCAAGGCATTGAGCAACAAGCTTGCGGTCACTCAGGAAAGCCTCGACACGACCCGTCGTGACAATGCAGAGCTGAAAAGTCGCATTTCCGATCTGCAAAGCCAGATGGACAAGCTGCAACGCCTGATCGAGCTGAAAAACAATCAACTGGCCAAGTTGCAGGCCGAAGGTGCCGCCGAAACGCCGGCAGTTGCTCCTGTCGCGCCTGTTCCGGCGATCACCGCTGAACTGGCACCCAATCCGGCGCCAACGCCCGCCGAGCCTGTGCCGGCAGCCCCGGCTGTTGCGACGCCAGAGACTGCTGCGGCGCCGGCCGAGCAACCAGCCGAACCGAAACGGGTGGTCGAGGAGCGACAGTTCAACGACCTGCTGACTGATCCATGGCTGCTTGGCCTGGCAGGTGGCGGGGCGGTGGTTGCACTGCTGTTGCTGCTGTTGCTGGCCCGTCGCCGCAAGGCGCAGCAGGAAGCCGAGAAGCACCTGCGCATGGCCCGCGCGCTTGCTGAAGAGCAAGCGTTTCCCTCGGATCTCGATCTGCCGCAAAGCAGCTTCGAAGGTCTGGAGGTTCCAGCGCCAAGCGTGAAACTGACCACCCCAGCCCCAGCCCCAGCCCCAGCCCCAGCCCCAGCTCCTGTGGTTGCTCCGGTTGTGGTCACGCCACCCATCGCCGCGCCGTTGGTGGCTCCGGCTGCCGAGCGTTCCGACGACGTCCTCAGTCAGGCTCAGTCGCACATCGCTGCCGGTCGCCTGAATCAGGCCGCCGCGCTGCTGGAAGAGGGTGTCAAGCAAGAGCCGCAGCGCAGTGATGTGCGTCTCAAGCTGATGGAAGTCTATGGCCAGCAAGGCGACCGTGATGCGTTCGTCGGGCAGGAACGGCAATTGGTCGCCAATGGCGACAACTTTGCCCAGGTCGAAAAACTGAAAAGCCGTTTCCCGGCCATGGCGCTCGTCGCAGCCGGTGGCATCGCCGCGGCTGCCGTCGCCGCGCAGATGGATGCGCAATACGTCAAGGATCTGTTGAAGGACGAGCCACAAGCCCCGGCAGCGGCTGATGACGACCTTGATAGTGCGTTCGATCTGAGCCTGGATGATCTGGACAACATCGTACCGGCGGCTCCAGCCCCTGCTCCAGCTCCCGCTCCGTTGCTGGAGCCCGAGCCGCAAGCGGCGTCGCTGGATGATCTGGAAGATTTCCCGCTGGACGACGATCTGAGCTTTGAATCGGTGCTGCAGCAACAGACTGAAATCAAGGAAAGCCTCGACGACCTGTCGGACTTCGATCTGGATCTGGATCTGGGTGCCGAGCCTTCCACGGCATCCCTGGGTGAAGACGATTTCCTGCTGGACCTGGATGAGGGTGTCAAGGACTTGCCTGCCGCTCAAGCGCCAGCAGCCCCGCAGGTGACGCTCGACGATCTGGAGTTGCCGGCCGATTTCGACCTGTCGCTGGCCGATGAGCCGGATGCTTCGCCGGCTCCGGATGCGTTTGCCGCCGAGCTGGATGACGTCAACGCCGAGCTGGATCGTTTGTCCCAGAGCATCAGTGAGCCGAGTTTCACGATGGATGATGCGCTGGCTTCCGTGGATGACGAGCCGGAATTCGATTTCCTGTCCGGCACCGACGAAGTCGCTACCAAGCTCGATCTGGCCCAGGCCTACATCGACATGGGGGACAACGACGGCGCCCGGGATATCCTCAACGAAGTGGTAAGCGAAGGGGATGACGGCCAGAAGAGCGAAGCCAGGGAGATGCTTTCCCGCCTGGCTTGAGTCCTCGAAATAGATGCAGACAAAACGGCAGCCCGGTGAGGCTGCCGTTTTTGTTTGTGGGGAAGATGTCAGTGTCTGTCGGGATTTTATCGCGAGCAGGCTCGCTCCCACATTGGGCCTTTGTTCACAGAGCGAATGTGGGGCGGGCCTCGTTCCGACTAAGGCGCAATTTCAGGCGGCACAGTATCCATGGTTGTGCTGGCGTCTGCGCCCAAGCGCCTTATAATGCCGGCCTTTGCGTACATCAGCAGGCTGTCACACCTTGGCAAATATAGATAACCCGGAAGCGGAAATGGCGGCCGATGGCTTTTTCCGGATCGCGTTGGGCGTTGAATACAAAGGCTCGCGTTATCGAGGCTGGCAGCGCCAGGCCTCCGGCGTGCTCACCGTACAGGAAACCCTTGAGCAGGCCTTGTCCAAGGTTGCCGATTCACCGGTTTCGTTGCTCTGCGCCGGGCGTACGGACGCCGGCGTGCACGCATGCGGACAAGTGGTGCATTTCGATACTCAGGTCGAGCGTTCGATGAAGGCCTGGGTCATGGGGGCCAACATCAATTTGCCCCACGATGTCAGCGTCAGCTGGGCCAAGGTCATGCCGGCGCATTTTCATGCGCGGTTCAAGGCCATCGCCCGACGCTATCGGTACGTGATCTACAACGATCAGATCCGTCCGGCGCACCTGAACGAAGAAATCACCTGGAATCACCGTCCGCTGGACGTTGAGCGCATGGCCGAGGCCGCGCAATACCTGGTAGGCACCCACGATTTCAGTGCCTTCCGTGCCGGACAGTGCCAGGCCAAGTCCCCGATCAAGGAATTGCATCACCTGCGCGTCACGCGACACGGCAAGATGATCGTGCTGGATATCCGCGCCAATGCCTTCCTGCATCACATGGTGCGTAACATTGCCGGTGTATTGATGACCATTGGTGCCGGCGAGCGTCCGGTGGAGTGGATGAAGGAAGTGCTGGACAGTCGTATACGCCGTTCCGGCGGTGTCACGGCGCATCCGTTCGGGCTGTATCTGGTGCAGGTCGAGTATCGCGATGAGTTCCAGTTGCCCGAGCGTTTTATCGGGCCGCACTTCCTCACCGGTTTCTCGGAACTTGACGGCTGACGCCCTCGAACGCTTTTGTTACCATCCGGGACTTTCCCGGATTTGCCGTGAGGTTTTATCGACATGTCAGCCGTTCGCAGCAAGATTTGCGGGATTACCCGCTTAGAAGATGCGTTGGCAGCGGTCGAGGCTGGGGCCGATGCCATCGGGTTCGTGTTTTATGCAAAAAGCCCGCGGGCGGTGACGTCCGGGCAGGCACGCGCAATCATTCAGGCGTTGCCGCCGTTCGTCACCACCGTGGGGTTGTTCGTCAATGCCGGTCGTGGCGAGTTGCAGCAGATTCTCGACGCTGTACCGCTGGATTTGCTGCAGTTTCATGGCGATGAAAGTGCCGCTGAATGCCAGGCCTGGCACCGTCCCTATATCAAGGCGTTGCGGGTCAAGGCGGGCGATGACATCGCTGCCGCGTGCGACGCTTATCCGGGGGCCAGCGGGATTTTGCTCGACGCCTATGTCGAAGGCATTCCCGGTGGAACCGGCGAAGCCTTCGATTGGTCATTGATACCGCAGGGCTTGAGCAAGCCGATCATCCTCGCCGGCGGGCTGACTCCGGACAACGTCGCCGAAGCCGTCAAGCAGGTCAGGCCTTATGCCGTGGATGTCAGCGGCGGGGTAGAGGCGAGCAAGGGCATCAAGGATCACGGCAAGATTAGGGCGTTCATCAAGGCAGCACGTAGCGCAACCTAGTGGATGTGACGGCTGGCAGACTGCCGCCGTCCACTGCTCTGTGTAAAACAGGTCGCACTTGCATCAAGCAGGCATGGCTGAGGATTGTTGGGGTTGCACGCAGGTCAGGCTTCGCGCCGATCGTGGCGGCCCATCGATCATCGCCGCACATATGAATTTAGCTCAAGGGCATGCGCGGGGCTGCGAACCAGAGTGTTCGGGTCGCCGGTACTGGAGAAAGAAAGCATGAGCAACTGGTTAGTAGACAAACTGATCCCTTCGATCATGCGTTCCGAGGTCAAGAAGAGCTCGGTGCCTGAAGGTCTTTGGCACAAATGCCCGTCTTGCGAGGCTGTGCTGTATCGTCCGGAGCTGGAAAAGACCCTGGACGTTTGCCCCAAGTGCAATCACCACATGCGTATCGGCGCCCGCGCCCGCATCGATATTTTCCTCGATGTCGAAGGCCGGACTGAGCTGGGGGCGGACCTGGAGCCGGTTGACCGTCTGAAGTTCCGTGACGGCAAGAAGTACAAGGATCGCCTGACCGGTGCGCAAAAGCAGACCGGTGAGAAAGACGCGCTGGTCTCCATGAGTGGCACGCTGCTGGGCATGCCGGTGGTGGTTTCGGCGTTCGAATTCTCCTTCATGGGTGGCTCGATGGGTGCCATCGTCGGCGAGCGCTTCGTGCGCGCTGCCAACTACGCACTGGAGAATCGCTGCCCGATGATCTGTTTCTCCGCTTCCGGCGGTGCGCGGATGCAGGAAGCGCTGATCTCCCTGATGCAAATGGCCAAGACCTCTGCGGTGCTGGCGCGTCTGCGCGAAGAAGGCATTCCGTTCATTTCCGTGCTGACCGATCCGGTCTACGGCGGTGTTTCGGCCAGTCTGGCGATGCTGGGCGACGTGATCGTCGGTGAGCCCAAGGCACTGATCGGTTTCGCCGGTCCGCGCGTCATCGAGCAGACCGTGCGCGAAAAGCTGCCTGAAGGTTTCCAGCGCAGTGAGTTCCTGCTGGAGCATGGCGCAATCGACATGATCATCTCTCGTCAGGAGCTGCGTCCTCGCCTGGGCAACCTGCTGGCACAGATGATGGGCCTGCCGACACCGAAATTCGTCGCCGCGCCGATCGAGCCGGTTGTCGTTCCACCGGTGCCTGCCAACGTATGACCGAGCGCACCCTGGGCGAATGGCTCGCCTACCTTGAGCAGTTGCACCCTTCGGCCATCGATATGGGCCTTGAGCGCTCGCAGCAGGTAGCGTCCCGCATGGGGCTGGGCAAGCCGGCGCCTCGGGTGATCACGGTTACCGGTACCAACGGCAAGGGTTCGACCTGTGCCTTCGTGGCGTCCTTGCTGCGGGCCCAGGGCCTGAAGGTCGGTGCCTACAATTCTCCGCACCTGTTGCGTTACAACGAGCGGGTGCAGATCAACGGCGTCGAAGCTACCGATGCCGAGCTGTGCCAGGCCTTCGCTGCGGTGGAGGCGGGGCGCGGTGATACGTCCCTGACTTATTTCGAAATGGGCACCCTGGCGGCGTTCTGGCTGTTTCAGCAGTCCGGGCTCGATGCAGTGGTGCTTGAAGTCGGCCTGGGTGGACGCCTGGACACGGTCAACGTGGTGGACGCCGACATGGCGCTGGTAACCAGCATTGGCGTCGATCATGCCGACTATCTGGGTGATACCCGCGAATCCGTGGCCTACGAGAAGGCCGGGATCTTCCGTCAGGGTGCACCGGCACTCTGTGGCGACTTGAATCCTCCGCAACCCCTGCTGGACAAGGCGCGCGAACTCAACTGCCCGTTTTACCTGCGCGGGCGTGATTTTGACCTGGGAATCACCGATCACAACTGGCAATGGCGCGGTCTTGATGCTCAGGGGCGTGTTGTCGAGTTGCGTGATCTGCCGCTGCTCGATCTGCCGATGGAAAACGCGGCACTGGCCTTGCAGGCCTATCTGCTGCTCGGTCTGCCTTGGGTGGATGCGCAGATTATCCAGGCGTTGCAAGCCACGCGGGTGGTGGGGCGACTCGACCGTCGGCAGTTCGACTGGCAGGGTAAGCGCCTGAATCTGCTGCTGGATGTCGGGCATAACCCCCATGCGGCGGAGTACCTGGCTCGACGTCTGGCCAGTCGTCCTCCGGTCGGCAAGCGTCTGGCGGTGTTCGGATTGCTGGCGGACAAGGATCTGGAGGGTGTCATTGACGAGTTGGGTGCCAGTATCGAACACTGGGCCGTCGCACCGCTGGACTCGCCACGGGCGCGGCCGGTGGTCGAATTGCATGAGGCGCTGAGCAGGCGCGGTGCTTCTGTAGCGTCTTTTGGGAGTGTGGTTGCCGCCCTGGAAGGGCAGTGCGCGCTGGCGACGAGCGACGACGAAATTCTGTTGTTCGGATCATTTTATTGTGTAGCCGAGGCCCTGGATTGGCTGACTCGGCGCTCCACGGAGGATGCGGCAAATGGCATTGCTGGATAAGGCCTACAAACAGCGCATGGTCGGCGCCCTGGTTCTGGTGGCGCTGGCCGTGATTTTCCTGCCGATGCTGTTTTCCCGTCAGGACGAGCAGCGCGAGATCACGGTCGATGCCCCGGCTGCGCCACAGGCTCCAGCGATGGCGCAGGTCCAGGTTGCACCGGTGGCGGTACCTGAGCCGCAAGCCCTGCCTCAGGAGCCGGTGCCAAGTGACGACGAAGTCGCCCAGGACACGCCGGCGACGCCGCCTGCGCCGGTTGTGCCTGTTCCGGTTCCCGTGCCGGCAGCCAAACCGGCCGCTCCTGCACCGGTTCCGGCGCTGGCCGCCAAGCCCGCAGCCGCGCCTGTCCAGCCCATCAATGTTGCGCCGGGCAAACCGGACACCACGCAAAGCCGCGTCGACGCCAATGGCCTGTCGGTCAGCTGGTCGGTGCAGCTGGCCAGCCTTTCCAGTCGTGAAAGTGCGGAAAAGTTGCAGAAAACCCTGCGCAGCCAGGGTTATAACGCCTATATCCGTTCTGCGGACGGCAAGAATCGGGTGTTTGTCGGGCCGCTGATCGAGCGTGCCGAGGCTGATCGCCTGCGTGACCTGCTGAACCGCCAGCAAAACCTCAAGGGCTTTGTGGTTCGCTTTCAGCCCGAGCGCGGCTGAGTCTATCGACCTGATTTGAAATGCACTGACAATCGCAGCTTACCGATAAGCATGGGCTCTGCTAAAATGCGCCGCCTTATCCGTCTGTAGGCTGCACTGTGCCATTTACCTGGGTTGACTGGGCGATCATAGCAATCATCGCCGTTTCCGCATTGATCAGTCTGAGCCGTGGCTTCGTCAAGGAAGCCCTGTCGCTGGTGACCTGGATCATTGCGGGAGCCGTTGCCTGGATGTTCGGCGGCTCATTGTCCGAATACCTGGGCGGATACATTCAAACACCTTCGGCTCGCGTGATCGCGGGTTGTGCCATCATGTTTGTCGCCACGCTTATCGTCGGCGCAATGATCAATTATCTCATCGGCGAGTTGGTTCGAGTCACCGGGTTGTCCGGGACCGATCGATTCCTCGGCATGGCCTTCGGCGCCGCACGTGGCGTGCTGCTGGTGGTCGTGGCGGTCGGGCTGTTGAGCCTGGGGCCGGTACAGCAGGACGAGTGGTGGAAACAGTCACAGCTCGTGCCAAGGTTTCTATTGGTCGCGGACTGGTCCAAAAACCTGATTCTCGGGTGGAGCAGTCAGTGGCTTGCCAGCGGTATCAGCGTACCCGCTGAACAAAATAGGCCCATCGGAATAGAACAGGCCCTGAGCCAAATGGCTCAGGGCCTTTTTCATGCCTGCAATTTGCTTTCGCACCCTATCGGTACAGG
>NZ_JBNNVQ010000029.1:0-60825 GCF_050280625.1 Pseudomonas sp. NPDC089569 | reverse complement strand
GCCATTGAGAATGTTATCGCCATCGCCCGCCACCAGCGTGTCATTTCCTGCTGTGCCGGTGAGCGTGTGGCTGTCCTGGTAGCTGATGGTCACGTTGGCAGTGTCGCTGCCCCCATGGTTGTCGCTGGCCGTGTAGGTGCCGTGATAGTCCGGGGCGACATCGCTGGCACCGGCGTAATTGAGTTTCATGGTCAGCTGATAGTTTTCCGCCGCGTTGGTGTTGCTGCCACTGGTGTTGGTGATGTTGGTCACGTGGATCTGATAAACGCCGTCGGATGCCGCCGTGATGGTCTGGCCGTCAGCGATGGCCGTCCAGGCACCGCCATTGATGGAGTACTCCATGGTGATATGGCCGGCCGCCAGGTTGTGATCCAGGTTGAGTGTTTCACCCTGCTTGAGATTGACGGTGATGCGGTCCTCGTCGTTGGTATTACCGGCGGTGACTGGCCCGAGATAACCGCTGATAACCAGCATGGCGGTCATGGTCGCGGCGTTGGCCGAGAATGCGCTGCGCACGTCGGCCAGGTTCTGGTTGTCCGGCCTTGCGCCGTTGCCGGAGAAGTTGATCGCGCCGGTGCCGGTGAAATCCGCACCCTTTGCAGTCCACCCCGTGTTGAAGGTCGTCGGCGAGGCGTTCAACGAATCGCCATCGGCATCGGTGTCGTTGGCCAGCAGCAATTCACCCGGCACCGTCACGCTGCCCGAGAGCACATTGGTGATGATGTGATCATCGGTGGCTACCGGAGGCGCATTCGCAATGACCTTGACCGCCAATGTCGAACTGGCGAGATCGCCGTCGTTATCGCTGACGGTATAGCCGATGTTTTCCGTGAGCCCCACCGAAGTGGCTTTCTGCGAAACGTAGGAGTAGTCGCCGGTATCGAGGTTCACCACCAGGGTGCCCTTGTTATCGGTGGCGATGCTCAACGTGTTGTTGATCGTGTCGAAGGTGCCGTGATTGGCACCGCCACTGAAGCTCAGCGACCCCTGGTTGTTGTTGCCTTTGGGGTCATAGGTGTAGGTGGTGCCATCAACCGTGAGGGTCTTGATGAAGCCACCGTCGGCACCGAAAGTACCGCCCTCGCCCAACAGCGAACCGGTCACCGGCGCACCGATCACGGTGCCCGACAATACCGAGTTGAGCTGGCCAAGATCATTGACCACCACGGCATTGGTGTTGGTGCCGGTGCTGCCGTCATAAGCCAGCGGATCGAGGTTGGCATTGCCCACACCATTACCCAGGCCTATCGCGTAGTTCTTGATGTCATGGGTTTCGAGGAAGGTTTTCCACGCGGCCTCATCCGAACTGTTGATATCCCCTTGATTGGGTTTGCCATCGGAGAAGAAGTAACCGACGTTCTGGGCGCCCGTCAGTTTGCCGCTGGTGTCGAACGCGATTTGCGCCACCGAGATCGCTGCGTCGTAGTTGGTACCGCCGCCCGCCGACAGGCCGGAGATAATCGACTTGGCTGTCGCCACATCGACCCACGTGGAGGTCTTGTCGGTGGCATTGCTGCTGAACGTGACGATCTGCACTTTGACATCACCGAGGTCATCGTACTTGTCGAGCAAGGCACTGATGGCCTGCTTGGCAAGATCCAGGCGCGAGAGACCGGATACCCCCGAAGCATCGGCCATGCTGCCGGACACGTCGATCACCAGCAGCAGGTTGGAATCGACCTCCACTGCCGCCACCGACCGCTCGGCACCCACGGCCTTGGGCACGTCATCGACAATGTTGACCACGATGGAGCTGGTGGTGCTGTTGCCCAGCGCATCGGTGGCTTTGTAGGTAAAGGTTTCGCTCAGGGTATTGGGGCCGTCGTTGGCGCCTGGCGAGGTTTTGGGTGCCGAAGTCAGGGTGTAGGTGTAGCTGCCGTCGGGATTGAGCAGGATCTGCCCGTAGGTGCCGGTGGCGCTGCCCACCAGGCTGTAGGTGATCGTACCGCTGCCGCCGTGGACCGAACCGGCCAGGCTGCTGCTGGCGGTTTCGCCGCTGTTGCCCGGTTCGCTGCCGGTGACGTTGCCGGGGGCCAGGTCCTGGCCGTCCTTGCTCAGGTCGAGGGCTTTTTCGTAGACGGTGACGTCGTTGTCGCTGCTTGCCACCAGGCAGCTGTTGTGCACGTCGACGGTGATGGTGGTGGTGCTTTCATCGCCGTCGGCATCGCGCAGGGTGTAGGTGAAGGTGTCGGTCGCACCGGGGCCGCTGACGCCGTTCGGGTAGCTGTGGTACTCGGCGTTGCCATGGGCGTCCAGTGTCAGATAGCCGTAGGTGCCGTTGATCGGACTGCCCAGACCGCCGATGGCCGGGGTCGAGGTGTCCGAGCCGGCGCGCACGCCGACCACACCGCCGCCCGCCGCCGGACCGTCAGCACCGCCGACGTCGTTCCACAGCACGTTGCCGGAGACGATGCCGCCTTCGCCGACCGAGGCCATGTCGGCATGGGCGGTGGGCACGTCGTCGACGATGTTGACCACGATGGTGCTGGTGCTGATGTTGCCCAGCGCGTCGGTGGCCTGGTAGGTAAAGGTTTCGTGCAGGACGTTCGCGCCGTCATTGGTGTGCGGTGTCGTGCTCGCCGGTGACGTCAGGGTGTAGGTGTAGCTGCCGTCGGGATGGAGCAGGATCTGCCCGTAGGTCCCGATGGCGCTGCCCACCAGGCTGTAGGTGATCGTACCGCTGCCGCCGTGAACCGAACCGGCCAGGCTGCCGCTGGCGGTTTCGCCGGTATTGCCCGGGTCGCTGCCGGTGACGCTGCCGGGGGCCAGGTCCTGGCCGTCCTTGCTCAGGTCGAGGGCTTTTTCGTAGACGGTGACGTCGTTGTCGCTGCTTGCCACCAGGCAGCTGTTGTGCACGTCGACGGTGATGGTGGTGGTACTTTCGTCGCCGTCGGCATCGCGCAGGGTGTAGGTGAAGGTGTCGCTCGCGCCAGGGCCACTGACGCCGTTCGGGTAGCTGTGGTACTCGGCGTTGCCGTGGGCGTCCAGCGTCAGGTAGCCATAGGTGCCATTGATCGGGCTGCCCAGACCGCCGATGGCCGGGGTCGAAGTGTCCGAACCGGCGCGCACGCCGACCACCCCGCCGCCCGCCGCCGGGCCGTCGGCACCGCCGACGTCGTTCCACAACACATTGCCGGAGACGATGCCGCCCTCGCCGACCGAGGCCATGTCGGCATGGGCGGTGGGCACGTCGTCGACGATGTTGACCACGATTGTGCTGGTGCTGATGTTGCCCAGCGCATCGGTGGCCTGATAGGTAAAGGTTTCGTGCAGGACGTTCGCGCCGTCATTGCCGTGTGGCGTCGTGCTCGCCGGTGAGGTCAGGGTGTAGGTGTAGCTGCCGTCGGGGTTGAGCAAAATCTGCCCATAGGTGCCGGTGGCGCTGCCGACCAGGCTGTAGGTGATCGCACCGCTGCCGCCATGGACCGAACCGGCCAGGCTGCCGCTGGCGGTTTCGCCGGTATTGCTCGGGTCGCTGCCGGTGACGCTGCCGGCGGCCAGGTCCTGGCCGTCCTTGCTCAGGTCGAGGGCTTTTTCGTAGACGGTCACCTCGTTGTCGCTGCTCGCCACCAGGCAGCTGTTGTGCACGTCGACGGTGATGGTGGTGGTGCTTTCATCGCCGTCGGCATCGCGCAGGGTGTAGGTGAAGGTGTCCGTGGCGCCGGGGCCGCTCACGCCGTTCGGGTAGCTGTGGTACTCGGCGTTGCCGTGGGCATCCAGCGTCAGGTAGCCGTAGGTGCCGTTGATCGGGCTGCCCAGGCCGCCGATGGCCGGGGTCGAGGTGTCCGAGCCTGCACGCACGCCGACTACCCCGCCGCCCGCCGCCGGGCCATCGGCGCCGCCGACGTCGTTCCACAGCACGTTGCCGGTGACCACGCCGCCCTCGCCGACCGACACAGCATCGGCGTGGGCGGTGGGCACGTCATCGATGACGTTGACGTTGATTTCGCCGTGCGCCGTGCTGCCGTCGCTGTCGGTGGCGACAACGCTGATGTTCTCTCTGATGCTGTTGGCGCCGTCGCCTGTCGGGTGATGAGGATCGGTGTAGTTCAGGGTGTAGCTGTAACTCACCACGCCCGTGGCCGGGTTGTAGCCGGTGATGGTGAAGGTGCTGCCCAGCGCCGTCGTGGCCGTTTGCGGGAAGCCCGCCGCCACGCCATCGCTGATCACCGCGATGCCGCCCACCACCAGGCTTTTCAGGCCATCCGGCGCGGTGACGGTAAAGGTGCCGCTCTGGGTCAGGGCCGCGGCATCGGGGCTGCTGCCGTAGGTGAGGTTTTTCTCGTGGACCGTCAGCTCGCCGCCGCTGACATCGAGGCCGTTGAGGGTCACGCCGTCATCGTTGTTGTGGATGTTCAGCACCAGGTGGGCGGTGCTGGTGTCGCCGTCGGCATCGGTCAGCGTGTAGGTAAACGTCTCGGTGCCGTTGCCGCCGCCGTGCAGGGCTTTGAAGTCGGCGTCGTTGGTGTTCAGGGTGTAGGTGTAGGTGCCGTTGGCATTGAGCACCAACGTGCCGTAGGTGCCGACGAACGTACCCGGCGTGATAGGGCCGCTGTCGGGCCCGACGGCCACGCGGTCGGCGCCTTGCACGTCGTTGGTCAGTACGTTGCCGTCGAGGGTCAGGCGGGTTTCCGAGGCGGTATTGGCGTTGCTGTCGTCCATGGCCTTGGGCACGTCGTCGACGATGTTGACGTTCAGACTGCCATTGGCTGTGGTGCCGTTGTCATCGACCACGGTGACGTTGAAGTGTTCGGACAGGTTGTTGGCGCCATTGGCGGTCGGATGCGCCTCGTTGTCGGTCAAGGTGTAGCTGTAACTGACCACGCCGGTCGCGGCATTGAACCCGGTGATGGTCAACGTGCTGCCCATTGGCGTGACGATGGATTGCGGGAAGCCTGCGCTGACGCCGCCGACCACCACGTTGATGCCGCCGATACTCAAAGTCTGCACACCGTCCGGCGCGGTGATGGTGAACGTACCACTCTGGGTCAGCGCCGCGGCATCCGGGCTGCTGCCGTCGCCGAGGTTTTTCTCGTAGACGTTGAGTGCGCCACCCTCGACGTTCAAGCCATTGAGGGTCACGCCGTCATCGTTGTTGTGGATGTTCAGCACCAGGTGGGCGGTGCTGGTGTCGCCGTCGGCATCGGTCAGGGTGTAGGTGAAGGTCTCGGTGCCATTACCGCCGCCGTGCAGGGCTTTGAAATCGGCGTCGTTGGTGTTCAGGGTGTAGGTGTAGGTGCCATTGGCATTAAGCACCAACGTGCCATAGGTACCGACAAAGGTGCCCGGCGTGACCGGGCCGCTGTCGGGACCGATGGCCACGCGGTCGGCGCCTTGCACGTCGTTGGTCAGCACGTTGCCGTCGAGGGTCAGGCGGGTTTCCGAGGCGGTGTTGGCGTTGCTGTCATCAACCGCCTTGGGCACGTCATCGGTGATGTTGACGTCAAGGGACCCCGTTGCGGTGTCGCCATTGGTGTCGCCGGCCACCACGGTGAAGTGCTCGCTGAGGGTGGTGCCGTCACCGGACGAATGGGTTTCGCTACCGTTGAGGGTGTAGCTGTAACTCACTACGCCTGTGGCCGGGTTGTAGCCGGTGACGGTCAGCGTGCTCCCCAACGGGGTTGTGATCGACTGCGGAAAGCCCGCGACGACACCACCGCTGATGACGTTGATCCCGCCGATGCTCAGGCTGCTCAAGCCGTCGGGCGCGTTGATGGTGAAGGTGCCGCTCTGGGTCAATGCACCGGGATTACTGGCCGAGCCGTCGGCGAGATTGGCTTCGCTGAGGGTCAGTTCACCGCCTGCCACCGACAGGCCGTTGAGGGTGACGGGATTGTTCACGGCGGGAGCAGTGATCACGGGGGCCGCTGCTCCGGTATCGGTATTGATATCGGCGTTGTGGCGCTCCAGGGGAAATTCGGGGATGCCGTTGAAACCGGCCGTGGGGAAGCCAACGATCGGGTCGACCCGTCCACCGACCTCTTCAAGCATGACAAAACTGTGGCCCCCGCCAAGCGCCCCATTGCCGGGCCCTGTCGAGCCGGGACCTGCCGCCGTGGCCTCAGCGGTCTGAGTCGGGTCGTCACCGGCAGCAATGGCTTTTTGCAATTGCTCGACATCACTCAACTGCGCCTGGCTGGGCGTTACCGCCTCGGCCGTGTCCACGTGAGGCGACTGATGGGCCAGCAACTGCGCACTCATTTGCAGGCTGCTGCCTCGCCCCAGCGTCAGCTCCTGACCGTTTTGCAGATGCACAGCCACCGCGCCTTCGGCACCGGTATTGAGTTGATCACCGGCAAACAGCCGATCCCCCTCGATCAGCACGCGACGTGTGCCGTCGCCCGCCACCGCGAAAACCTGACCGATGACCTTACTGACAATACCGATGAGCGTAGCCATGTGCATTTCCTCCGCTGCCAACCACCGTCGGCACCCTTTTTTGTTGCGGAGATCATGCTTGTGGATGGCTCAAGCGGGTCACCCGACGGTTCGTCCAGCGGTCAGCGGGAATGCTTGAAAAAGCCGCTGTCCTGGCGACGATCCCGCCTGGCGTGTTGCCCGCGGGCCGGCTTCACGTTGAGGTAAAACCCTGTGCAATCAGCAGCATCGGGTGTCACAACGCGAACAACCTGCCCAACGAGCGATGCGTAACGGATGTGAACCCTTAAAGTGACAAAAAACCGTCACCAAACTCCATCACGCTTCCCTCCCCTCCAGCACTTCTCCGCCCTATGTCGATTCTTGAGTCGGAACTTTCCATGAGGCCCTGATGAGCGCCCTAAAGCTCATAAATCAAGGGCTTTCCCAGTGAACAATGTGCTGGATTTTGCGGAGCGCATAAGTTTTTTTCGGCATAACCATTATGAAAAATACTTCTTAGCTTCTCCCCAGAATGTTCTTAGCTCTGTTGTTAAAAGCATGAAACGGTTTACCTATAAATGTCGTCAAAATATTGGCGACTGATAAAGCACCATTTAGGACTCAGGGAGATGTCACCATGCGCCATATAACCCCCCTTTGCAGCGCGGTTCTTTTGGCCATGGCCTGTAACTTTCAGGCATCTGCCATGACCTTGACCGAAGCGATCCAAAGCACCATCGCCACCCATCCGGAGCTGGCATCGCGCGTGGACAGCCGTCGGTCGGCAGATGAAGACGTGAAGGTCGCCAAGGGGGGCTTTTATCCATCGGTCGATCTGAATGCCGCCTACGGGCGCGGGTACAGCGACAACACCAACACCCGGGCATTTGGTAGTCACCACACGGAAACTCTCAATTACACCCAGTCGGAATTGCGCCTGCGGCAAATGCTTTTCGACGGTTTCAATACCGCCAACGAAGTCGAACGCACCAAAGGCGTGGTGAGCTCCCGGGCCTACTTCGCTCAGGGCACCGCCCAGGACCTGGCCCTGCGCACCATCGAGGTGTATCTGGAAGTGCTCAAGCGCCGCGAACTGGTGACCCTGGCCAAGAACAACCTGCAGGCCCACCTGCGGGTCAACGACCAGATCGGCCTGCGTACCGAACGTGGTGTGGGCAGCAACGCCGACGCCGATCAGTCCGCCGCTCGTCGGGCGCTGGCGGAAAACAACCTGGACACCGCCGAAGTCGATCTGGCCGACGCCGAATCGAACTTCTACGCCGTCGTCGGACGCCTGCCCGATGAACTCGAAACACCGCCATCGACCCGCGGCGAAGTGCCAGCCACCCTGCAGGAAGCCCAACAGAGCATGGTGGAAAACAACCCTTACCTGAAGTCCGCCCAGGCCGACGTGCAATCGGCCGAGAGCCAGTACGAAGTGGCCAAGTCGCCGTTTTACCCACGTCTCGATGCCGAAGCGGCAGTGGGGGCCAACAATAACGTCCAGGGTGATGTCGGCCATGACAACGAATGGCGGGTCGGTGTGGTGATGAACTACAACCTGTTCCGTGGCGGCAGCGACAAGGCCCGCCTGCAATCGGATGCGCACAAGATCAATCAGGCGATGGACATCCGCAACAACGCTCTGCGCCAGCTCAACGAAAACATTCACCTGGCCTGGAACGCCATGGTCAATGCCAAGAAACAAACGCCGACCGCCCGCGAATACGCCGAAACCAGCAAGCGCGTACGCGTCGCTTATCAGGACCAGTTCGGCCTCGGCCAACGGACCTTGCTCGACCTGCTGGACAGTGAAAACGAACTCTACAACGCCAACCGCCGCTATACCGAAGTACGCTACACCGAAGAGTTTTCGATGTACCGTGTACTGTCGAACATGGGCCAGCTGTTGAGCAAACAACGGGTCGTGCTGCCCGCCGATGCGATCGCCCAGACCGAAGTCAAAAACGAAGCTCGTCTGCCTGAATTGAAGTAATGCAAGGGAGCGCTCAATGTGACCAGCATGAACCCTGGCGATGCCGGTATCGATCCACGCCTGAGCTTCGATGACCCGCTTCTGGATGGTCTGCTGATTCTGTGCAAACTCCATGGCGCGACGGTCAGTCGTGCCAGCCTCAGTGCCGGGCTGCCAATGGCACACCAACGCCTGAGCCTGGACCTGCTGCCACGCGCAGCGGCCCGGGCCGGTTTGCAGGCGCGTCTGCTGCGGCGCGCCCTCAAGGACATCTCGCCGCTCAACCTGCCGGTGCTGCTGCTGCTGAACAACCATCGCACCGCGATCCTGCGTCGTATTGGCGATGACGGCCGCGTGCTGATCCTGCCCAGCGAAGCCGACGGCGGCGAGCAATGGGTCAGCCCTGAAGAGCTGGCCGAGCACTACAGCGGCCAGGCCCTGTTCGCCCGGCCGCGACATGAACTGGAGGACCTGCGTTCACCCTTGGTGCCACGGGTACAGGCCTGGTTTCGCGACACCCTGAAGCTGTCCAAATGGCTGTACAGCGATGCGATCCTGGCGAGTTTCCTGATCAACCTGTTGGGCCTGATGGTGCCGCTGTTCGTGATGCAGACCTATGATCGGGTCGTGCCGAACCAGGCCACGTCCACGCTGTGGGTACTGGTGATCGGCCTGCTGATCGGTACGGGCTTCGAATTGGTGCTGCGTGTGGTGCGTGCGCATTTGCTCGACACGGCCGGGAAGAAAACCGATGTGATCCTGTCGGCCACGCTGTTCGAGCGCATCACCGGCATGGCGATGAAGGCCAGACCGGCAACCATCGGCGGTTTCGCCCAGAGCATTCATGACTTCCAGGGACTGCGGGAATTTCTCACCGCCGTGACCCTGACCAGCCTCATCGACCTGCCCTTTGCCCTGTTGATGCTGCTGGTGATCGGTTTGCTCGGCGGCTGGCTGGTGGTGATTCCGATCCTGGCGTTTCCGGTCACGATCATTTTCGCCCTGGTGATTCAGGCGCGACTTCGCGACACCGTCCAGCAAAGCCTGAAACTGGGCGCCGAGCGCCAGGCCCTGCTGATCGAAACCCTCGGCGGCCTGGAAACCCTGAAGGCCTGCAGTGCCGAAAGCGAGCGCCAGCACAAATGGGAAAGCACTCATGGTGCCCTCACCCGCCTCGACAGTCATGCGCGCAATCTTGCTGCGCTGGCGACCAACGGTACGCTGTTCATCCAGCAGCTTTCCGGCATGGCAACCATCGTTGCCGGGGTCTACAGCATCATCGCCGGCAACCTCAGTGTCGGCGCGCTGGTGGCCTCCTACATGCTCGGCAGTCGTGTGCTGGCGCCGCTGGGCCAGATCGCCGGGCTGATTACCCGCTACCAGCAAGCGCAACTGACCATGAAAAGCACCGACGCACTGATGTCGCTGCCTCAGGAACGGGACGCCAGGCAACGGCCACTGGAGCGCACGCAACTGCAGGGCGCGCTGGATGTGATCGGCGTGACCTTCCACTACAACGGCCAGAGCGCCCCGGCGCTGGCCAACATCAGCTTCAGCGTGAAACCCGGCGAACGGGTCGGCATCATCGGCCGCAGCGGCTCGGGCAAAAGCACCCTGGCCCGCCTGGTGATGGGGTTCCTGGAACCCGCCGAAGGGCAGTTGCTGCTCGATGGCCTGGATTTGCGGCAACTGGATGTCGCCGACCTGCGCCACCAGATCGGTTACGTCGCCCACGACCTGCCGCTGCTGGCCGGCAGCCTGCGCGATAACCTGACCCTCGGTGCGCGCTATGTCAGCGATGCACGCATGCTCGAAGTGGCGCAGATGACCGGCGTCACCGAGTTGGCCCGGCAACACCCGCAAGGCTTTGACCGCCCCGTCGGCGAGCGCGGACAACTGCTCTCGGGCGGACAGCGCCAGGCCGTGCTGCTGGCCCGGGCCCTGCTGCTCGATCCGCCAATCATGCTGCTCGACGAACCTACCAGCGCCATGGACAACAGCAGCGAAGATGCCTTGCGGCAAAAACTCCACGGCTGGGTCCAGGGCAAAACCATGCTGCTGGTCACTCACCGGACGTCGATGCTCAGCCTGGTGGATCGCCTGGTGGTGCTGGATAACGGGCGGATCGTCGCCGACGGGCCGAAAGAAGCGGTCATCGATGCACTGCGCAAGGGCCGTGTCGGCTCTGCGGCTGTCTAGGAGTCGCGCCATGTCTGCCTCGCAACCGGCTTCATCCAAAGGACGCGGCTACTTCGACAGCTTCGGTAAAAGCGCCGAGGCCGAATTCATGCCGGAAACCGCCGGCGCCTCGTTGCAGGACTCCCCGCGCTGGTCGCGCATCACCGTATGGCTGGCCGCGGCGCTGTTGATCAGCGCTCTGGTCTGGGCCAAGTTCGCCGTGCTGCAGGAAGTCACCATGGGCGAAGGCAAGGCGATTCCGTCGAGCAAGGTGCAGGTGATCCAGAACCTGGAGGGCGGAATCGTCACCGAGATCTTCGTACGCGAGGGACAAATGGTGAATAAGGGCGACACCCTGTTGCGCCTCGATGACACCCGTTACCTGTCGAACAAAGGCGAAAGCGAGGCCGATCGTTATGCCCTGACCGCTCAGGTCGAGAGGCTGTCGGCCGAAGCAGAGGGCCGGCCGTTCACGCTCTCCGAAGAAGTGAAAGCCAAGGCACCGCAAGTGGCCGAAGACGAGCGCTCTTTGTACGAACAACGGCAACGTCGCCTGGCCAGCGAACAACGAACCCTCTCGGAGCAACTGCGGCAAAAAACCCAGGAACTGGCGGAGTTCCGCTCGAAAGCGGGGCAATACAGTTCAAGCCTGGCACTGGTCAATCAGGAAATGGGCATGTCCGAGCCACTGGTCAAGACCGGTGCCGTGTCACCGGTGGAGATCCTGCGCCTCAAACGCAGCGCCGTTGAAATCCGCGGCTCGCTCAATGCCACCACGCTGGCGATTCCACGGGCGGAATCGGCGATTGCCGAGATCAGAAGCAAGATCGACGAGTCGGAACAGACCTTCCGCTCGGAAGCGGCCAAGGAGCTGAATGAGAAACGCACGGACCTGTCGAAGATCACCGCATCGAGCATCGCGATCGACGACCGCGTGACCCGCACCACAGTGAATTCGCCGGTCAAGGGCATCATCAAGGTCTTGAAGGTCAACACCATCGGTGGCGTGGTCCAGCCAGGCAGCGACATGGTGGAAATCGTGCCTCTGGAAGACAACCTGCTGATCGAGGCAAAAGTGCGTCCACAGGACGTGGCCTTCCTGCACCCGGGCCAGAAAGCCATGGTCAAGTTCAGTGCCTACGACTACACGATCTACGGCGGCCTGAGCGCCAAACTGGAACTGATCGGTGCCGACACCATCACCGATGACAAGGGCAACAGCTTCTACCTGATTCAGGTACGCACCGACAAAAACCATTTGGGCGGGGACGTGAAGCCGCTGCTGATCATTCCGGGGATGGTGGCGACCGTGGATATCATCACCGGGGAGAAAACGGTGCTGGACTACCTGCTTAAACCGGTGTTGAAAGCGCGGACCGAGGCGATGCGGGAAAGGTAGTGCAGGACCTGATGGTTCCCACGCTCCGCGTGGGAATGCCGCCCGGGACGCTCCGCGTTCCTTGCTTTTTTGTGACGCAGAGCGTCACTGGATGCGTTCCCACGCGGAGCATGGGAACGATCATTGTCCGTGATTGCGCTGGAAGGTCTCCTCCCCCATCGCCGCAATCTGCCCTTCGATCAACGCCTCGAACGGCTTGAGCAACGGCGCAAAAGACGCCGGGGCTTCCAGGGTTTCCAGCGCCTGCACGATCGCCTCCACCGTCGACAACGCTCCCGGACCCGGTGCCTTGCGCAACCGGTAGCGCGACACGCCGTCCCCGGCCAGTGTCACCCTCGGCAACGCAGCCAGCAGCGGGTTCATATGCAACAGCTTGCGCGCCTTGCGCCAGGTGCCGTCCGGTACCACCAACAGGATCGGTTCATCACTGGCGCCACAGGCTTGCAATGGCTGCGCCTGTTCGCCGGGAAACAACAACCGCGCCTGATACCCCGGCCGATCCAGCAGTGCCGGCAGGTTTTCGAACACTTCGCCGACGATCAACTCGGCATTGTTCAAGCCCAATGCCGCCAGACGTGCTGTGTTCAGTGCATGATTCACTTCGCTCGGATGCTGCAACAGCAGCACGCGGGTACGGCTGTCGAGGCTGGGGATCAGCGGGCACAGGCAATGGCTTTGCGGGCGCAGGCAACGCGGGCATTGAATTCTGGACATCGCTTGTTTTCCTCAGACAGCCTGGTTCAGTTGTGCCTTGAGCAGGTCCCGAAAGGTCTGGATCAACGGCTCACGGCTGCGTCCCCGGCGTACGATCATCGAGAACGGCGCCTGATAACCGAAGGTCGCCGGCAACAAAACGCGCAACTCGCCCTTGTCGGCCCAGGCCTGGGCGTAATGCTCCGGCAGGTAACCGATATAGGCGCCGGACAGCACCAGGATCAGCTGCGCCTCCATACTCTCCACCGTCGCGGCACTGTGCTTGAAACCGTGGCGGGCAAGTTCCGCCTGGCTCCAGTAGCCCCGACCGACCATGCGTTGCTGGGTAATGACCTGCTCGGGGATACGCCTTTCGTTGAACAGCGGATGCCGCGTGCTGCAATACAGCCAATGCTGTTCGCGGTACAACGGCATGTACACCAGACCGCTCATGCGCGTGGAGAACGCACCGATGGCCAGGTCGAGGCGGTTATCCTGCACGCCCAGTTGCAGTTCGTAGGGGCTCATGACCGACAAGTGCAAATGCACCGCCGGGTGTTCCTGGCTATAGGCGCCGATGGCCTCGGCGAACGGCAGGGCCTTGTCGCTGACCGTCGAGTCGATCACGCCAAGGTTGAGCGTACCGCGCAACTCGCCCTTGAGTGCGGCAGCGTATTGTTCGAAACCTTCCAGTTCACCGAGCAAGCGCAGGGTTTCCTGATGGAACAGCTCGCCCTTGCTGGTCAGGCTGAACCCGCCACGTCCGCGATGGCACAGCACCAGGCCCAGCGCCGATTCGAGCTGGCTCATGTAGGTGCTGATCGCCGACGTCGAGAGGTTGAGTTCCTGCTGGGCGTTGGCGAATCCCTGATGACGCACCACGCTGACGAAAATGCGCAATAGTTTCAGGTCGGGTAAAGCGTTGGCCATGGGGGTACTCCAGAACCGGTCGATCGTTCCCACGCTCTGCGTGGGAATGCAGCCCGTGACGCTCTGCGTCACATGCATGAAAACAGCTGGACGCGGAGCGTCCGTGGATGCGTTCCCACGCAGAGCGTGGGAACGAGCACGGGAGAGAGTCTATCTCTGCTCTCGCCATTAGTTTAGAAAAATCTGAACTAAGTTTTTGCCCGTAGCGATTCTTTACCGCCACTACATTTCGCAGAATCCGCTCACAGTGGTGCCCGTACCTCCCGTGAGCGGTGCACCTGCATAAATAAAACAACGATGATGAGGCCCTACCCGTGGACAAGATTCTTCACCAACCACTGGGCGGCAACGAAATGCCGCGCTTCGGCGGCATCGCCACCATGCTGCGACTCCCCCACCTGGAAACTGCTGCCGGCCTGGACGCTGCCTTCGTAGGCGTGCCACTGGACATCGGTACTTCGCTGCGTCCCGGCACCCGCTTCGGGCCTCGTGACATCCGTACCGAATCGGTAATGATCCGCCCGTACAACATGGCTACCGGTGCGGCGCCGTTCGACTCGCTGTCGGTTGCCGACATCGGCGACGTTGCCATCAACACCTTCAACCTGCTCGATGCCGTTCGCATCATCGAAGAAGCCTACGACAACATCCTTGAGCACGATGTGATCCCCCTGACCCTGGGTGGCGACCACACCATCACCCTGCCGATCCTGCGTGCCATCCATAAGAAGCACGGCAAGGTCGGCCTGGTGCACATCGACGCCCACGCCGATGTCAACGATCACATGTTCGGCGAGAAAATCGCCCACGGCACCACCTTCCGTCGCGCCGTCGAGGAAGGCCTGATCGACCCGGACCGTGTCGTCCAGATCGGTCTGCGCGCCCAGGGCTACACCGCCGACGACTTCAACTGGAGCCGTAACCAGGGCTTCCGCGTGGTTCAGGCCGAAGAATGCTGGCACAAGTCCCTTGAGCCTCTGATGGCTGAAGTACGCGAGAAAGTCGGTGGCGGCCCGGTTTACCTGAGCTTCGACATCGACGGTATCGACCCGGCGTGGGCTCCAGGCACCGGCACTCCGGAAATCGGCGGCCTGACGACCATTCAAGCCATCGAAATCGTACGCGGCTGCCAGGGCCTCGACCTGATCGGTTGCGATCTGGTAGAAGTCTCGCCCGCTTACGACACCACCGGCAACACCTCGCTGCTGGCCGCGAACCTGCTGTACGAAATGCTCTGCGTACTGCCAGGCGTGGTTCACCGCTGAGGGTTGTTCATGAACGAACGTGATCAGGTTTTGAAAGCGGCTGCCGATCTGGTATCCGCCTTCGCCCGCAATGATCGCGAAGCCTACTTCGGCGCTTTCAGCGCCGATGCCAGCTTCGTCTTCTACACCCTCGAACAGCCCCTGCTGACCCGCGACGCCTATCAGGTGTTGTGGGACAGCTGGCGTGCCGATGATGGCTTCGAGGTGCTGTCGTGCACCTCGAGCAACGCGTTTGTCAGCCTGCAGGGTGACGTCGCGATATTCATCCATGACGTGGCCACCGAGCTGCGCATGCAAGGGGAGCAACACTTCAGCCAGGAGCGCGAGACGATTGTTTTCAAAAAACAAGCGTCTGGCCAGGAACAACAAGGCCAATGGCTGGCCTGCCACGAACACTTGTCCGCCTTGCCGTAAGGGCTGCCAACCCCTTAGCCAACACAGGTGACGCTCACGCACGATGAGCGCGCCTTTATGATCGGAGCAGATCATGAATAACAACAACAAAGACCAAAGCCTTACACAAATTGAAACCTACGGGGTTGAACAGATCCCGGACAACGAGCGCACCGCAGGCCCGACGGACTTGTTCCGGATGATCTTCGGGGGCTCCAATACATTCGCCACTGCCGTTCTCGGCAGTTTCCCGGTGCTGTTCGGCCTGTCTTTTCAAGCCGGAGCGCTGGCAATTGTGCTGGGCGTGTTGCTGGGCTCGCTGATTCTGGCGCCGATGGGCCTGTTCGGCCCGATCAACGGCACTAACAACGCCGTTTCTTCCGGCGCGCACTTTGGCGTGCACGGGCGGATCGTCGGTTCGTTCCTGTCACTGCTGACCGCGATCGCATTCTTCTCGCTCTCTGTCTGGAGCTCGGGTGATGCACTGATCGGTGGTGCCAAACGCTTGATCGGCCTGCCGGAAACCGACCTGACCCTGGGCCTGGCCTATGGTCTGTTCGCGATTCTGGTGCTGACCGTCTGCATCTATGGTTTCCGCTTCCTGCTGTGGGTCAACAAGATCGCCGTGTGGAGCGCCAGCCTGTTGTTCCTGCTGGGCATCTTCGCCTTCGCCGGTCCATTTGATGTGAACTACGCCGGTACCGTAGGCATGGGCCAACCGGGCTTCTGGGCTGCTTTCATCGGCGCTGCGCTGGTGGCCATGAGCAACCCGATTTCCTTCGGCGCGTTCCTCGGCGACTGGTCTCGCTACATTCCGCGTGACACCTCCAAGCGCCGAATCATGGCGGCCGTGGTGATCTCGCAGATCGCGACCTTCATTCCGTTCCTGTTCGGCCTGACCACCGCGACCATCGTGGCAATCAAGGCCCCGGACTACATCGCGGCCAACAACTACGTCGGCGGCCTGCTGGCGGTATCGCCGAACTGGTTCTTCCTGCCGGTGTGCCTGATTGCAGTGATCGGCGGCATGTCCACCGGTACGACCTCGCTCTACGGCACGGGCCTGGACATGTCCAGCGTGTTCCCGCGGGTTCTGTCGCGGGTCAAGGCGACGTTGCTGATCGGTGTGATCTCGATCGCCTTCATCTTCATCGGGCGCTTCGCGGCCAACCTGGTGCAGAGCGTGTCGACCTTCGCCGTGCTGATCATCACCTGCACCACCCCATGGATGGTGATCATGATCATCGGCCTGGTGGTCCGTCGCGGCTTCTACTGCCCTGACGACCTGCAAGTGTTCACCCGTGGCGAAAAAGGTGGTCGCTACTGGTTCAACCACGGCTGGAACTGGCGTGGCATGGGTGCCTGGATTCCGAGCGCGGCCGTCGGCCTGTGCTTTGTGAACCTGCCGGGTCAGTTTGTCGGACCTCTGGGCGAAATGGCGGGCGGTATCGACATCAGTCTGCCGGTCACCCTGGGCCTGGCTTCGCTGGTGTACCTGGCGCTGCTGAGCCTGTTCCCTGAATCGAGTGCTGTGTTCGGTCCGAACGACCCTCGCAGCAAGAGCAAGGATTCGCTCGCCAAATCGGCTCTTGGCCAAACAGCTTGACCTGTAGGAGCGAGGCTCGCCCGCGAAGAACGATAACGCGGAAAGTCTGACTCGCCGCGGCGCCTTTTCGCGGGCAAGCCTCGCTCCTACGGAACAAGATTGATTTCAGTTACAGCATAAAAAAGACAATCGGAGACACGCCATCATGGCTTTGGATTTATTCGTCGTACTCATCTACGCCGCCGGGATGCTGCTGCTTGGCTATTACGGCATGCGCAAGGCCAAGACCAACGAAGAGTTTTTGGTCGCTGGTCGTAACCTTGGCCCTAGCCTGTACATGGGCACCATGGCTGCGACTGTACTGGGTGGCGCGTCCACCGTGGGCACCGTGCGTCTGGGCTATGTCCATGGCATCTCCGGTTTCTGGCTGTGCGCCGCCCTGGGCTGCGGCATCGTGGCGCTGAACCTGTTCCTCGCCAAACCTCTGTTGAAGCTCAAGATCTACACCGTTACCCAGGTGCTGGAAAAGCGCTACAACCCGATGGCTCGCTCCGCGAGCGCGGTGATCATGCTGGCCTACGCGCTGATGATCGGCGTGGTCTCGATCCTGGCAATCGGCACCGTACTGCAAGTTCTGTTCGGCCTGCCGTTCTGGATCTCGGTACTGCTCGGCGGTGGCGTCGTGGTGATCTACTCGGCCATCGGCGGCATGTGGTCCCTGACCCTGACTGACATCGTCCAGTTCATCATCAAGACTGTTGGTCTGATGTTCATCCTGCTGCCAATCTGCATGTTCCGCGTCGGTGGCTGGGATCAACTGGTGGCAAAACTGCCGGCTGCAAGCTTCAGCTTCACCACCATCGGCTGGGACACCATCATCACCTACTTCGTGATCTACTTCTTCGGCATCCTGATCGGTCAGGACATCTGGCAACGGGTGTTCACCGTCAAGACCGCCAAAGTGGCTCAGGTTGCCGGTACCGCTGCCGGTATCTACTGCATCATCTACGGTCTGGCCTGCGCCCTGATCGGCATGGCTGCACACGTACTGATCCCGGATCTGGACAACGTCAACAACGCTTTCGCCGCCATCGTCAAACTGTCGCTGCCTGACGGTATCCGTGGCCTGGTCATCGCTGCCGCACTGGCCGCCTTGATGTCCACCGCCAGCGCCGGCCTGCTGGCCGCTGCTACCACGCTGTCCGAAGACCTGCTGCCGAAACTGCGTGGCGGTAAACAGTCGAGCCTGGGCCTCAACCGCCTGGTGACCCTGCTGACCGGTCTTGTGGTACTGGCAATCGCTCTGGTCGTGAACGACGTGATCAGCGCCCTGACCCTGGCCTACAACCTGCTGGTAGGCGGCATGCTGATCCCGCTGATCGGTGCGATCTTCTGGAAACGCGCCACCACCGCCGGCGCCATCGCCAGCATGGGCCTGGGCTTCGCGACCGCCCTGCTGTTCATGGTCAAGGACGGTCTGGATGCCAACACCCCGATCTACTACAGCCTGGCTGTGGGCCTGGTGAGCTTCATCCTGGTGAGCCTGATGTCCCGCCGCCCGGCATTGGCAACCAGCGCCGCCTAAGCTGAACATAACAACTTGATGCTTTCTTCGGCGGGTGTGGCGTCGGTTGCCACACCCGTTTTTTTCGTCTGGAGAAAACCCCTCGATGAAGATTGTTTCCCGCGATCAATGGTTCGAAGTCAAGCAGCTCAGCGATGGCATCCGCCTAATCCACGAGCCGTACATTCGTCCCTTCTACCGCTGCAACCTGTGGCATGTACAGGGTCGTGACAAGGACCTGTTGCTCGATAGCGGCTCGGGACTGGTGAGCTTGCGCGAGCAGCTGCCATGGATCACCGAACGACCGCTGGTGGCAGTGGCCAGTCATTGCCACTTTGACCACATTGCCGGGCATCACGAATTCCCGGAGCGCCTGGTCCATCCGGCCGAAGCGCAGATCCTCGCCGAACCCGATGGCGAAAACACGCTATCCACCGCGTTCGTCGGTGACGACATGTTCGAAGCCCACCCCGATTGCCCGTTGTGCTACGCCGAATACCGGGTCAAGGCCGCACCGGCCACGGGCATGATCGAAGAAGGAGACGTGCTGGACCTGGGTGACCGGGTACTGCAAGTGCTGCACACACCGGGTCATTCACCGGGAGGCATCAGCCTGTACGAGGCCGCGACCGAGACCCTGTTCAGCGGCGATATCATTTACGACGGCCCGCTGATCGAGGACGCCTACCACTCCAACCTCGATGACTACGCACGCAGCCTGCAGCGCTTGCGCGCCCTGCCGATCCGCACGGTGCACGGTGGACACTTCGGCAGCTTTTCCGGGGAACATCTGCGCCACATGATTGACGAGTGGCAGCGCCGGCACGCCTGAAGCCTGCTGTACTCACCAGAGGGCCAACACAACAACAAAGCCCTCGAAGAATCATCATGAAAAGAGCTGCCGTACGTGCCACCGTGCATCGTTTCATCAGCCGTCTGCTGGAGGGTCAGGATGACTTCGACGACAACACCAGTCTGGTGCAGTTGGGATTGGACAAGGCGGATATCGAGGAACTGATCTTCCATCTGGAAGATGAACTCGGCTTGACGGCGTTCACCGCCGAGGAAGACCGGATGCTCAAGTCGGCCAGAACGGTGAATGACTTGAGCCGGTTCTTGATGGAGATCGGGCGCCACTGACCCTCGGTGGATCAAGATCGCCCAGTGGCGGGTCGAGCCTGTGGCAACTCACGGGACAAGGCAATCGCAGCTCTGGCACAACGCCTGCCGGCCCTGGCCGCGATCGCATGATCCATTCAACCCTCGGCGGGTTACCGGCGACGCTGCTGACGTCGGCGTTGTTCGTCGTCGGTGCGGATTGGCACAGGTTGCAGAGGCGGTTCAATCAAACCGAGTGCGACACCCAGGTCATGCAGCCAGTTCTGGATTTTCTCTTTCATAGTGCCCCCTTCAGGGTAGTGCCGAGCGACCGGAATTCTGTAGTCGCTTCGAACTGATAATAGTCCGAAGTTCTGAGCAATGCTCGCCCTAAGTGGCAATGATCTGTTACTAAATCATTAACAATTCCTGACTCAAGCGATCGCCCGGGCCTGGCTTTGTGCCGGTGGGTAGAGCGCTTGCTGCTCCTCGATCCAAGCATTGAGATTGGCACCAACCATGCCCTTGCGCCACATCAGCCAGGTGGTCGCCGAGGCAAATGGCTCCGCCAATTGATGCACCGCCACGCTTTCACGGCCCGGCAGACTGGCGAGCATCGACTCCGACATCAGCGCCACGCCGGAGCCGGCAATCACACACGCAAGCATCCCCGGATAGGATTCGATCTCCATCGCCCGCCCCATCACCGCTTGATAGTGCGAGAACCAGGACTCAAGACGCATCCGATAGGAGCAACCTTGACGAAACGTGAACACCGAACGCCCTTCCACATCCCGCGCACTGAGCACTGGCGGATGATCGGCTTCGCTGATCAAGACAAAACGCTCCTCACACAACAGAACGCCATCCAGCCCGGCCAGCTCCGGCGGGCCGTCCACCAGCGCCGCATCGAGACGGCCGGTGAGCAGTCCCTCCAGCAACTCGCCACTGGGCCCCGACTGCACCTGCAGGTTCACTGCCGGATAGCGCTTGTGATAACGCGCCAACAGTGCCGGCAGGTGAATGGCGGCCGTGCTGTACATGGTGCCGAGCACAAAATCGCCGGCCGGTTGTCCGCCCTGCACCGCCGCCTGGGCTTCGTCATGCAAGGCGAACAATCTGGCGGTGTAGTCCAGCAGGACCTTTCCAGCAGGCGACAACTGCAGACGCTGACGCTCGCGTACGAACAATTCGACGCCCAACTGTTCTTCAAGCTGCTTGAGCCGTGTCGACAGGTTGGACGGAACCCGATGCAGGCGCTCGGCGGCACGGGTAATGGACGCTTCCTCCGCCACCGCCTGGAAGATTCGCAATTGGCTGAGTTCCACGAACCACTCTCCAAAAATAAACAAGTCACCCAATATTATTCATTTTTGGAGAAAGTCAATCGGCTCGTTCAGGACTGCCCGAGCGCACGGCGCAAACGGCGGCGCACCCATTGTTCTGCGCTGACGAAGGTGATGCCGGACAACACCAGCACCGCACCGATGACAAAGTTCAAGGTCAGCTTTTCGCCCAGCAGAACCACGCCGAACGTCACCCCGAACAACGGCGTCATGAATGAAAAGACCGCCAGGTTGGCCGCCAGGTAACGCCGCAGCAGCCAGAACCAGATCAGGTAGCTGAAGAACGACACCACCACACCCTGGAACAGCACACTGGCCACCGCCACGGTGCTCAGGCTGACATGGGTGATCTGGCCGCTGAGCAACGCGATCAACAGCAGGCCGACAAAACCGACGATCAACTGATAGAACAAGGTCAGAGTCACCGGTGCTTCCGACAAGCGTGAAGCCCGCACCACCACCGTCGTCGCGCCCCAGGCCGCGCCAGCCAGTACGCCGAGCGCATCGCCCATCAACATGCGGTAATCGAGATTGTCCCAGGACATTCCCCCGGCAAAGGCAATCGCGATCCCGACAAAAGCCAGGCATATCCCCAGCCATTGCACGGGCCGCAGGCGCTCACTGGGCAAGAGCCAATGCACGCCCAGTGCGGTGAAGATCGGTGCGGTGTAAAGGAACACGGACATGTGCGCGGCAGTGGTCAACTGCAGGCCTTCGGAAATGAAGAAGAACTCAAGGCCGAACAAGGCGCCGGCCAGCAACCCGCCGCGCCAGGTTTTACCGACCTGGTCCCAGCCGCCCTTCCAGCAGATCAGCAATCCCACCAGCAGTGCCGACATGCCCGAACGTCCGGCCGCTTGCATCACCGGCGCAATGTCGGGCGCGGCCCACTTGATCATCACCTGCTGAATGCCCCAGACAAGGCAAAGTCCCAGCATCACTTGCAGGGCAAATCCATCGGCGCTGCGCCGGGCGGCGCTCACCGGAAAACCTCGAAAACAACAAGACCCATGGCAGTGGCTCGACAGATAAAACAAAGCCCCGACCTGCCTGTTGGACAAACAGGGTCGAGGCGAAAAATTGTGCTGTCGATTATTAACCAGATGGCCAGAAAATGCCGCTTGGCAGAGACCTTTTCATTCCCGCCGGCGTCATCTGGTCGTCTGCATCAGCGGCCTGAAGGTCAGCTCAGTTCTATACGATCAGCGTGAATGACAATCTGTCCGCTCTTGTACAGCGCGCCGATGGCCTTCTTGAAGTTGCCCTTGCTGACGCCGAACATGCTGCTGATCACCGCCGGGTCACTCTTGTCGCTGACCGCCAGGCTGCCGCTGTTCTCGCGTAACTTGGCCAGGATCTTCGAATTGAGGCTGGTGGCCGCGTCCTGACCGACCGGCTGCAGGCTCAGGCTGATCTTGCCGTCGCTGCGAATTTCCTTGATGAAGCCCTTTTCGCGCATGCCGGAGCGCATGAACTTGAAGATTTCATTCTTGTGAATCAGCCCCCAGTGCTTGTTATTGATGATTGCCTTGAAGCCCATGTCAGTGGCTTCGGCAACCAGCAAATCAACTTCCTGACCCTGGGTGTAGTTGGCCGCAGTCTTGTCCAGATAGCGATCCAGACGCGTCGTGGCGGTGATGCGACGGGTGCGTTTGTCGAGATACACGTGCACGACCGCGTATTCGCCGGCCGTCATCTGACGTTTTTCTTCCGAGAACGGCAGCAGCAGATCCTTGGGCAGCCCCCAATCGAGGAACACGCCGATGCTGTTGACTTCAATAACTTTCAGGCTGGCGAATTCACCGACCTGAACTTTTGGTTTTTCAGTCGTCGCGATTAGTTTGTCATCGCTATCCAGATAGATGAAAACATTGAGCCAGTCTTCATCTTCGCTGGGAATATCTTTTGGAATATAACGGTTAGGCAAAAGTATTTCGCCGTCCGCGCCGCCATCCAGATATAAACCGAAGTCTGTGTGTTTAACTACTTGCAAACTGTTGTAACGCCCGACTAAAGCCATGTCCAAAACCCTCATTGCGTGGCGGCATTCTACCCGGTTTTGCCCGATGCGATCCGGCAATGCGGGAAAGGTCCCTGGAGACGTTGATTTTCCCGGTCCTGCACTGGACGGCTACCACTCGTCAGACCGATTCCGGGCCGGCAGCCACCTCCGCCGGAATCCAAACGAGACAATGTTTTTATTTGAAAACAGCGAGTTAGCAGGTCAATTCAATCCTTTAATCGACAATTATCCACCTGCACCGTCAACTATTACCCCGAGTATCGGCCAAGCACCCGCCAAGTGATTGCTGTACGATGCGCGGCCATTTTAATTTCCCACAGGTAAATGGCCGCCATGCGCGTAAAAGCCTCCAACAGCAAAGCAAAGCCAGCCCCAGCCGTCGAAACCAGTGAGTCGATCAACG
The DNA here is from genome assembly GCF_050280625.1 of Pseudomonas sp. NPDC089569. Taxonomy (NCBI): domain Bacteria; kingdom Pseudomonadati; phylum Pseudomonadota; class Gammaproteobacteria; order Pseudomonadales; family Pseudomonadaceae; genus Pseudomonas; species Pseudomonas sp. NPDC089569. Next base: position 37,652 of record NZ_JBNNVQ010000029.1, on the reverse strand, counting down.
ATCAGATTGCTGCATTCCTCAAGGCCGGCGGTGAAATCCAGCAAATTGCCAAGGGCGTCAGCGGTCAGACATTCGCCCCGTCCAAACAGATCAGCCTGGGCAAGAAGTAAAATCCGGCAACACCTCCGTCCAAAGGCGCTTTGAGCTTCGAAGCGTCTGGGCTGGAACCCCAATCTCCTCCCCATACCCTTATCAATCCCGCAAAAAATCGACGAACGGCCCTCGATGCCGATCATTCGCCGGTATCGTTGCACGCGTCTGGATCAAGCGTTTCAGCAGGCCCGACCTGCCCTCGCTGCTCATGGAGTGACGCAGGCTCAAACCTTCCTGCTCATTACTCATCGGTCTTTTGGCTTCTTCAAATGGCCAACGCGCAAATCATCCAGCGCGAACTCGGTGACCTCGACCTCGACCTGATCTACAGCAACTCCAGCCTCGGCGGGAGCGAATGCGCGGCGTACTCCGGATGCAACAGCCAGTGCGACGGACTGGTCACGCTCGAGGCCGAGCGCACCTTCTATTGATGAGCTGAACCGCGGGGCTGATCCTGCGTTCACATGAATATCAGTTCCCGAAGCCTGGTATTTGCAAGGATGGGTCCATGTCGCACAGCATGTCGCAGTGGTTGAAACGTCTCGCCCTCGTGCTCATCGCCACCCTCGCCCTCGGCGGGTGCAATCGCATGAGCCTGGCCTACCGCAATCTCGACGTCATCATCCCCTGGACGCTCAGCGATTATCTGGACATGAACGGCGAGCAGAAAAGCTGGCTCAATGAACGCCTGAAGGAACACCTGAGCTGGCATTGCACCACGCAAATGCCGGGTTATCTCGACTGGCTCGACCGATTGCAGGCCATGATCGCCACCAACCAGGTCACCGACAGTGCGTTGCAGGCACGCGCAACTGAAGCCAGGCAGGCCATCGCCGAAACAGCAAGGGAAATCACGCCGTCCGCCATTGAATTGCTGCAGGGGCTGGATGACAAACAAGTCGCGCAGATGAACGAAGCCTTCGCCAGGGACCAGCGCGAACACCAGGCGCAATACCTCAAGCCGTCCCTCGATCAGCAGGTCAAGCAACGCAGCGAGCGTATGGAAAAGCGCCTCGGAGACTGGCTCGGGGCACTCAATGCCACTCAGCGACAACGTGTCGTGACATGGTCGAACGCATTGGGTGATCAGAACACGCAATGGATCGCTAACCGCGCCCACTGGCAGAAGCAGTTCAGTGCGGCCGTGTCTCAACGTCACAGCCCGGAGTTTCCCCAACGAATCGAGACGCTTCTGGTCAATCGCGAGAGCCTCTGGTCACCTGCCTACCGCCAGGCCTTCGCCAGGACCGAAGCCCAGGCACGCTCATTGTTCGTGGACTTGATGGCCGAAAGTACGCCGCAGCAACGGCAACGGTTGCAGACGAAGATCGAAGGCGTGAGGAAAGACTTCAGCGATCTCAAGTGCCTGAAAACTGCACACTGACCTGTAGGAGCGAGCATGCTCGCGATGAACGCCAAGGCACCGCGGCCCCTCAGGCTGCAAGCGTTATCGTTAACGACCATCGCGAGCATGCTCGCTCCTACAGGGTTGCGTTTGTCTTCAGGCAATCTGCGCCCTGGAGGCCACGTCATCGAACGTCATTTCATCCAGTGCATCGTTCTGTTCATCCAGTACCTGACGCGGATGCTCATTGCCGGGGATGCTGCTGTCGATCAGGCTCAGCAGGCGCGAGCCTCGCATCGTCAGGATGTAATTGGTGCCGGTGCCGCCCTGATCTTCGGGCCGCGGCTCGATGTAGCCACGCTCCAGCAGTAACTTTTCGTATTCACCGGCCACAGTCTTGAGGTGATCCAGATTCTCGATCGGCTCGCCGGCCGCCGCTTTTTCTGCCGCATGCTGTTCGGCATAGGGCCTTGGCGTAAAGCTGTGGCCAGCACTGTTCTGTACTTCGTGCAGCAAGCGTTCGATCAAATCCCAGTTGTAAGTCGTCATCCTGCCACCTCCGCAGCCCGGGTATGGGCCTTCATAAGTTGTGACCGATGCGCTCGACAGCCGTTCAGCCCGGTTTTTCGCGATTACCGACCGGCGGTATGTCGAGTTGCAGGCAGGTCAAACGACTAGGCTGTGTAAGTCACCTCCCAGCCCACCGCAGGAGAAATCACAATGAATATTCAGAATCATCCCGTCGTGTCCCGGGAAGAATGGCTGGCTGCCCGCAAACAGCACCTGGCCAATGAAAAAGCCTTCACCCGTGAACGGGACAAGCTCAGCGCCGAACGCCGCGCCCTGCCCTGGGTAAAAATCGACAAGGACTACCGCTTCCAGGGTGCCCATGGCGAGCTCAAACTCGCCGACCTGTTTGGCGGCCGCAGCCAGTTGGTCATTTATCACTTCATGTTTGCCAAGGACTGGGACGAGGGTTGCTCCGGCTGTTCGTTCCTGTCCGACCATATCGATGGCGCCAATCAGCACCTGGCTCATCATGACGTGGCCCTGGTGGCGGTTTCCCACGCACCGTTTGCCGAATTCCAGGCATTCAAGCAACGCATGGGCTGGAAATTCGATTGGGTTTCCTCCGCAGGCAGCGATTTCAACTATGACTTTGGCGTAACGGCCAAAGCCGAGGATGTCGCCGCTGGAACGGCTACCTACAACTACGAAAAAACCGATGGCAGCGAGGAAGAACTGCCTGGTCTGAGCGTGTTTTATCGCAATGATGCCGGCGAGATTTTCCACACCTATTCCACTTATGCGCGCGGTCTGGACCTGCTGGTGGGCGCCTACAACTACCTAGACCTGACCCCCAAGGGCCGCAATGAAGAGGAAATCATGGAATGGGTACGGCACCACGACCGCTATGAGACAGGGACAAAATCCAGTTGCTGCCACGGGGAATAACCCGCGTTGCCAGGAGTCGGGCGCCTTGCCGGGTGCCCCGCTTCGCACTGAACTTTTCGGATTCGGCACCCCTCAACCGGTTAACCCGTCGCGACCGGAATTGAGGCCCGCCCATGAAAACCCTGATAACGCTCACCCTCGCCGCCGTCTTCGCCTGTGCCCTCCCCGTCTGGGCCTGCACCCCCGAGGAAGCCACCGCCAAACGCGAACAACTGGCCGGGGAAGTCGCCAAACTCACCGAGCAGAATCCGAAGAAAGCCAAGGAGATCAACGATGAACTGCAGAAGATGGATCTGGGGACTGCCGCCAAGGATCTGCCGGATAAGTGCCAGTTGATCGATCAGCGTTTGAAGGAGTTGGGATCGGCAGAAAAGAAAGCCGAGGGTTAATCGGCCTCCTGCATAAAAAAACCGGACATATGTCCGGTTTCTTTTAAACAAGGCTTGGGCGCTTATTCATCAGCTGCCGGTTGCGGCTTGCGGCGCTTGAGCGGCGCCAGGCCGTCCTTGCTGACCAGCGAATCGCTTTTCGGCCGGTTGGCGCTCTTGCGCTTGGTCGGCGCCTTGGCGAGGGCTTTTTTCTTGTCGCCCTTGGCGTCGGTCTTTTTCTTCTTCGTACCGGCCGCCTTGCCCGAGGCCTTGACCTTCTTTGGTCCGCCGTAGGTGCCTTTGACTTCCTTGATGGTACGGCGCTCGAAACTCTGCTTGAGGTAGCGCTCGATGCTCGACATCAGGTTCCAGTCGCCATGGCAGATCAGCGAGATGGCCAGGCCATCATTGCCGGCACGACCGGTACGACCGATGCGGTGCACGTATTCGTCGCCACTGCGTGGCATATCGAAGTTGATCACTAGGTCCAGGCCATCCACATCCAGGCCACGAGCGGCGACGTCGGTGGCCACGAGGATTTTCACGCCGCCCTGCTTCAAGCGGTCGATGGCCAGTTTGCGATCCTTCTGGTCTTTCTCGCCGTGCAGCACGAACGCCTTGTATTCCTGAGCCACCAGACGGCCGTAGATACGGTCGGCCATGACCCGCGTGTTGGTGAAGATAATGGCCTTCTGGTAAGTCTCGTTGGCCAGCAGCCAGTTCACGATCTGCTCTTTGTGCTGGTTGTGGTCGGCGGTGATGATTTGCTGACGGGTGGTTTCGTTCAACTGGCTGACGGCGTTCAGCTGCAGGTGCTCAGGGTTGTTCAGGACCTTGGCGACCATCTCGCGCAGGCCGGAACCACCGGTGGTGGCCGAGAACAACATGGTCTGCTGACGATTCGGGCATTCGTCCACCAGACGCTGCACATCGTCGGCGAAGCCCATGTCCAGCATGCGGTCGGCTTCGTCGAGCACCAGTACTTCGACGTCTTTCAACTCGAGGTTGCCGGCGTTCAGGTGCTCGATCATCCGGCCCGGCGTACCGATCAGGATGTCCGGAACCTTGCGCAACATCGCGGCCTGTACCTTGAAGTCTTCACCACCGGTGATCAGGCCGGACTTGATGAAGGTGAACTGCGAGAAACGTTCGACTTCCTTCAGGGTCTGTTGGGCCAGTTCGCGGGTCGGCAGCAGGATCAGGGTCTTGATGCTGACACGGATCTTGGCCGGGCCGATCAGGCGATTGAGGATCGGCAAAACGAACGCAGCGGTTTTGCCGCTGCCGGTTTGCGCCGTCACCCGCAGGTCACGCCCCTGGAGCGCCAGCGGAATGGCCGCTGCTTGCACAGGCGTTGGCTCGACAAATTTCAGCTCGGCCACGGCTTTGAGCAGGCGTTCGTGCAGGGCGAATTGGGAAAACACGGGTGCTACCTCGAAGATATGCAAAAAATCAGCTGCATAGGTTACCGGTTTCGAGCGCCAAGGCCGAGTTTCTTTATGCAATCGGCAGTAAACATTGGCTTTTTTTTGCCTGAACGGCCTGCAAACCCGGCAAAAAGCGGCTTGCAGGCGTTGCAGGCCAGCGCTCCTGCGTAACACGCAGCATTTACACAGTTCCGCCCTCGGCCTCCGGTGCAGGATGTCTGTTCCCGCCCAAGGACTGTTGCAGCCGCTCGAACCAGAGATAAATGACCGGCGTCGAATAAAGCGTCAGCACCAGCGAGACCATCAACCCGCCCACGATGGCAATACCCAGGGGCTGGCGCAGCTCCGCCCCTGCACCATGGCCGAATGCCAGCGGAACGGCACCCAATACGGCAGCCAGCGAAGTCATCAGGATTGGCCGCAGCCGTAGCAGGCATGCCTCTCTGACCGCTTCTGCCGGTTCAAGCCCGCGACCACGGGCGTCGAGCGTGAAGTCCACAATCATGATCGCGTTCTTTTTCACGATACCGATCAGCAGAATGATGCCGATCATCGCCAATATCGAAAGATCCATGCCGCTCAACCACAGCGCGATCAAGGCTCCGAATCCCGCAGACGGCAACGTCGAGATGATCGTCAGCGGGTGGATGGCGTTTTCATAGAGCAAGGCCAGGATCACATAGACGGTCAGGATGGCCGCCAGAATGAGCCACGGTTGGGATTTCATTGCATCCTGAAACGCCTGGGCCGTGCCCTGGAAAGTCCCCTGAACAGTGTCCGGCATCCCCACCCGCGCAGCCGCCTGGTTGACGGCATCGACGGCATCACTGAGCGCCATGCCCGGCGCCAGGTCGAACGACAGCGTTATGGAGGGAAACACGCCCTGATGGTTGATGACCACCGGCACCAGTTCCTGCCTGACCTGAGCCAGCATGTTCAATGGCACCCGATCGCCGCTGTTTGAACGGACATACAGGTGTTCAAGCGTCGACAGCGACGCCTGCCAGCGAGGATCGAGCTCGAGTATCACGTGGTTCTGATCGAGCTGCGTGAACATCGTCGCAATCTGCCGCTGCCCAAAGGCGTCATACAGCACATCGTCAATCGAACTCACGGTCACACCCAGACGTGCCGCCGATGCCCGGTCGATGACCAGTGTGGCCTGCGCCATACCCTGCTGCTGATCGGAGGTGACGTGTTGCAACTGCGAAAGCTTCTGCATTTCCTTGAGCAGCTTTCCCGCCCATTGATCGAGCTCGGCGGAGTTGGAGTCCTGCAAGGTGTATTGGTACTGGGTCTTGCTGGCCCGCCCGCCGAACTGGAGATCCTGGTTGGGTTGCATGAACAGCCGGATACCGGGGATTTTGCCCAATGGCGCCTGCAGCCGGTTGATGACCTGTCGTGCTGAATCCTTGCGCGCCTCGAACGGCTTCAGGCTGATGGCCATTTTGGCCTGGCTGACCGTCGGGTTCGGCCCTACCCAGTAATAGACTTTGTCGACGGCCGGATCCTGGCGCACGATCTCCGCCAGCATGCCCACCTTTTCCCGCATGGTTGCCGGGGACGTGTCCGGCGCCGCTTCGGCAATGGCGGTGATCATCCCCGTGTCCTGCTCCGGAAAGAATCCCTTGGGAATGCTGCTGAACAGCACGCCTGTGGCCACCACGGTCGTCAACATGACCGCCAGGGCGATGCGCTGGTGATTCAAGACCCAATCCAGCGACTGTCGGTAGCCGCGCTCGATGGCCTCGAAGCACGCCTCGCACACACTGGCGAAACGCCCTTGCGGCAAATCGTGGGCATGCGGCTTGAGCAACCACGCGCAGAGCATGGGCGTCACGGTAAGCGAGATTACACAGGAGACGGCGACAGCAACGCTCACCGTGACCGCAAACTCACTCATCAGCCTGCCGACAATGCCGCTCATGAGCAGGATGGGAAGAAACACGGCAATCAATGAAACGGTCATGGACACAATCGTCATCGCGACTTCGGCCAGACCGTCAAGCGCCGCCTGTTGACGGGATTTGCCAAGCTCCAGGTGACGGACAATGTTCTCCATCATGACGATGGCATCGTCGACGACGAAACCGACCGCGATCGCCAGCCCCATGATCGACAGGTTATCCAGGCTGTACCCGAGCAGATACATCACCGCGAAAGTTGCCGCCAGCGACAAGGGTATGGTCAACGCCGGGATCAGGGTTGCCACGGTGTTGCGCAGGAACAGAAAGATCACCAGCACGACAAGACCGATCGTCAGCAACAGGGTGAACTGCACGTCATCCACGGAAGCCTTGATGGTTTGCGTCCGATCCCCCGCGATATGCACCTGCACATCCGCCGGCAACTGGGCCATCAATGCCGGCAACCGGGCGTTGATGCTTTGAATCGTGGCGAGCACGTTGTAACCCGGCTGCTTGTGAATATCGGCAATCACCGTCGGCTCACCATTGAGAGCGGCGAATTGTTGTGTATCCTCCGCGCCGGCAACGACCTCGCCGAGATCGCTCAAGCGAATCGGCACACCGCTCCGGTACGCAACGACCTGGTCGCGATACTGCTGAACGTCCAACAACTGATCCGTTGCCCCCAGGCTGATGGAACGTGCGGGGCCATCGAGTTTTCCCTTCGGCTGATCGAGGGTGCTGATCCCGATGATCGACCGGACGTCCTCCAGGGTCAGCCCTCTGGCCGCCAGGCGATCCGGGTCGATTCGCACCCGAACCGCCGGTTTCTGTTCGCCATGGAAGTCAATCATCCCGACACCCGGGATCTGCGAAAGCTGCTGCGCAATGTAGTTGTCAACGTAACGGTCCAGCTCCGGCAAGGTACGCACCGGGGACGTCAGCGCGATCGACAGAACGGTTGCCTCCGACGGATTGACCTTGTTGAGCGTCGGACGTGTCGTCATGGTCGTCGGCAGGTTGGACGATGCCGTGTTGATCGCCGCCTGGACGTCCTGGGCCGCACCATCGATGTCCCGCGCCAAATCGAACTGCAACACGATCTGTGTCTTGCCGGCGGCATTGGTCGAGGTCATCGAGGTGACCTGCGGCACCGTTGCAAAAGCCCTTTCCAAAGGCGTCGCGACCGAAGTAGCCATGGTCTCGGCGTTGGCGCCGGATAGCACGGCCGTCACCTGGATCGTCGGGAAGTCGACGGTCGGAAGCGCCGCCACCGGCAATCTGAAATAGGCCGCCGTACCCAGCAACAGAACGGCCACGGCGAGGACGCTCAGGCCCACGCGCCGGGGAATCAATCCCAGTAAAAACTTCATGGCCGGGCCTCCGTCGCCGCGACCGTTTGCTGCCCGGCCTCGACAACCTTCATCCCCGGCGCAACCCTTGACTGGCCCTGGGTAATCACTTTTTCACCGAGGGTCACGCCGTCGCGGACCCATTGCTCACCGGCAACGACCACGTTCGATGCATCGACCTGGCGGGTCTCGACCCGTTGCTGGTCGTTGACCACGTACACATAGTTACCCTCCCGCCCCATTTGCACTGCACTGGCGGGTACGACGGTGGCGCCTTGCCGGGTGTCGACCAGCAGGCGGGTACTGACCAGTTGGCCAGGCCACAGCCGCTGACCCGCATTGTCGAATCGGGCCTTGAGCAGGACCTGTCCGCTGGCCGTCGCCACCTGACTGTCGATGAACGCGAGTTTGCCGCGGGCGATTTCCTGCTGCCCGTCACGGCTCATGGCGACGACCTCCAACGGCGCCGTTGCCTGATGTTCGAGGATGGCGGGCAACTCGTCCTGGGACACCGAGAACGAGACCGAGATAGGGTCCATCTGCGTCAGTGTGACCAGCCCCGTTGCCTCGCTGCCATGGACGATCGAGCCGACGTCCAGTTGGCGCTGGCCCGTTCGGCCTGCGAATGGCGCCCGAATCTCGGTAAAGGAAAGCTGCAATCGTGCGCTGTCCAGTGATGCCTGATCGGCGCGAAGAGTCGCCTGTTGCGCCGCCAGTTGCGCCTGATAGGTGTCGACATCCTGTGTCGGGCCAGCCTTGGCCTCGGCCAGTTTCCTGGCCCGGTCAAGATTGACTTTCAGGTTGGTCAGTTGCGCCTGGTCGCGTGCGACCACCGCTTCTGCCTGCGCCAGTTGGGCTTTGTAGGTTCTGGAATCGATCGAGGCCAACAGGGCGTTGGCTTTCACCGTCTGCCCTTCTTCAAAATGGATATCGGTCAGTTCACCGTCCGCACGCACACGAACATTCACCGTGTTGAGTGCCTGAACATTGCCGATCGACGACAGCCAGACCGGCATATTGCGTTGCGTGACCAGGGCCGTCTGCACAGGCACGGACGCTGACACGGCCACCGGTCGAGCGGCGGCGGGTGCAGGTTTTTCGTAGCAGACAAACCCTGTCACCAACGCTGCGAAGCCGACAGCCGTCAGCCCCAGGCGTCGACGCATACGGGACGGATTCATGTTGAAGCTCATCGTGTTGCCTCCATTTTTTGAGCGAGCGGCACCTGGGTGTTGTTGGCCATAACGTTCGCTGACGATCGTTCGAAATCCCCGCCCAGCGCCCTGAACAATCCGACCGCCGCCTGAATGTGCTGCAAGCGGACCTGCAGCAGCGTGTCCTCGGCCTGGAACTGGGTACGCTGGGCAATCAACAGTGTCTGGAAGTCTGTGGAGCCAAGCCGGTAGCGCACCTGCGCCAGATGGGAGGCTTCGCGCGCCGAGGCCACGGCCGAGGCATTGAGCGAGTAGCTCTTGTCCAATTGCTGCGTGGCGCTGATCTGGGTCTGTACGTCTTGAAGGGCTTCAATCCAGAGCTCCCGGTAGGTCGCCAGCATTTCCTGGGCACGGGATTTCGCCACGGTCAGCTGCCCCGTGAGCAATCCGCCGGAAAACAACGGCTGACCGAGTGTTCCCACAGCACTCCACAACGTGCCGCCGCCCAGGGTGTCCACCCCGCCCAGCAGGTTCAGCGAGAGGTTGGGCAGAAAGGCCGCCCGCGCCGCGCCGATATCAAAATTGGCTGACTTCAAACGGGCTTCGGCAGCCTGGATATCCGGTCGCTGGGAGAGCAGATCCATCGGCAGGCCCGTCGCGGGAACGGGCGCGACGACTTTGTCCAACTGGGCACTCTGTATGGAAAAACCTTGTGCAGGGGCGCCGACCAGTACGGCGAGTTGGTACAGCGATTGGTCTCGTTGCTGCTGCAGGGTCGGTACGGCGGCCTGGAAGGTTTGCAGGGTATTGCGTTGCTGTGCGACCTCAAGATCGGAGGCCGCGCCAAGATTGGCCTGGACCTGAACCAGGTCGAGCACCTGCTGTGCATCGTTGGCAATCGCTTGTGCGAGCTTGATTCGTTCATCCAGCGACAGCACCTGGAAATAGGTACTGGCGATGTTGGCAGCCAGCGTCATTCGCACTGTCTGCGCGTCGAAGGCACTGGCGTCTACCAGCTCCCCGGCGGAGTCTGCCGTGGCCTTGTTCTTGCCCCAGAAATCGATCTCGTAAGTGGCGCCAACCGACAGACTCCCCTTCGCCGTCGTGGAGTAGTTGTTCTGGCGCTGGAAGTTGCCATCCAGGCTGAACTGCGGAAACCGCGCGGCCCCGGCGGCGACCGCACTGCCTTGTGCCTGATGGACGCGCTCGACGGCGGCGGCCAGCGTGTAATTGCCGTGCAACCCTCGTTGAATCAGCTCGTCGAGTTCGGGGTCGTGGAATTCCTTCCACCATTGGCCACCTCGCGCCAGCGAGTGCTGTGCACTTTCGTCGCCAGCCCACCGGGCCGCCCCCGGATCGACCGGCGCATTGAAGGCAGGGACAAACGAGCAGCCGGCAAGCGACAGCAGGGCGCCGCATGACAGTGCTCGCAAAATAGGGAAAAGCGAGCGGTTGGCCCGCAACGCGAAAGGCATGGGAAAGCGTCTCCGTCAGACCCGGATGGGTCAGTTGTCCGTCTATGAACAACAAGGTACGCAGCGCTCTCTGGCAGGCCGTTCGCCAGAAAATAAACTAAATGTTAGCTAGCCACCTGACCTTCACCCTCCAGGATGTAGCCGGCGCCGGTGATGGTTCGAATCAGGGAATGCTCGAAACCTTCATCCAGCTTTCGACGCAACCGGTAGATGTGTTTGTCGATGACGTTATCGTTAGGGTCGAAATGGTAGTCCCAGGCGCTTTCGAGCAGCATGTCGCGGGTCACCAGTTGACCACTGTGGCGCATCAATTTGGCCAGCAACAAGGTCTCCCGGTACTGCAACTGGACAACCCTGCTGCCGCGCCGGGCTTGTCGCGTACCGCAGTCCAGCTCCAGCCCCGGCACGCTCAACGACTCCCCCGGGGCGGGCGTCAGGCCCGCTGTACGCAACAACGCATTGAGGCGGGCGAGCACCTCGACAAAGGCATAGGGTTTGGTGAGGTAGTCATCGCATCCGGCCTGCAACCCTTCGACTCGCTGCTCGGTGCTGGCCAGCGCGCTGCACATCAGGACCGGCAGGTACTCGCCCTCGCGGCGAAGCCGGCGCACCAGTTCCAGACCATCGAGCCCTGGCAGTTTGCGGTCGACAATCATGGCGTCGTAGATGCCTTCCCGGGCCATGTCCAGCCCCAGGACCCCGTTATCGGCAATGTCCGCAACATGACCGGTTTCAGCCAGGCCCCGCTGCAGATAGTTGGCCGCCACCGCATCATCTTCCACGATCAGTATTCGCATTTCTCACTTCCCTGAAGCAGATAAACTTTAGTTTAGCGAGCGGCGACCTTGGTGTTCCCCACGCAGCGTCACACTATGCCCTGGCGGATGTGAATCCGGCGTGATAGTGCGCAACGTCCCAACGAGAGAAAGTCATGACCCATGTATTGGTCGTCGAAGACGACACGGCAACTGCCAGCGAGATCGAAGCGGCCCTGCAAGACCATGGATTCAAGGTCACGCTCGCCAGCGATGGACGAGAAGGAATCATCAAGGCCCTGAGTAGCGGTTTCGACCTCATCGTACTCGACCGCATGCTGCCGCAGGTCGATGGCCTGGGCGTCCTGACCTCCATTCGCGCCGCCGGAAACACCACCCCCGTTCTGGTCCTCAGTGCCCTGGGCTCGCTTGACGAACGCGTTCGCGGGTTGCAAGCCGGAGGTGATGACTACCTGACCAAACCGTTCGAGTTCATTGAGCTGACGGCACGCCTGGACGCCCTGCTGCGCCGTGGCCAGGCTCAGCGCCCTGTCGAGCAGAACAATCAGTTGAAGATAGGCGACCTGGTCATCGACCAATTGCGCCGAACCGTTCAACGAGGTGAGCGCAAAATCACCCTGTTGCCCAGGGAGTATGCCCTGCTCCATTACCTGGCCGAGCATGCAGACGAAATGGTGACCCGCACCATGTTGTTCGAAGCCGTCTGGGATTACGCCTACGACGAGCGAACCAATGTCATCGAGGTTCACATCGGCCGGCTTCGGCGAAAACTGGATGCTGAAGGCGAGACCCCGCTGCTTCAGACGATTCGGGGAGCAGGCTATGTCCTCCGTACGCCTCAGTGACATTCCGCGCACCAGCGGGTTCAGGGTCGGGCTGGTATTCCTGGCGCTTTTCGGCGTGTCGTTTTCCGGATTGTCCGGCTACACCTATTGGAAAACCGCGATCTATCTCAAGCAGGAGGTCGACGCCAACCTCTACCGGCAGGTGGACAGCCGTACTGGCCAGCCTGCGGCCTTGCGCCTGCAGGAAATACGCAAACACGCTGACCAGGATCACGAAGGGCGAGTCCCCCACACCCTTTTCGCCGAGGACGGCAGCGTGCTTGCAGGCGCGCTGCAAGCATTGCCGCCCGGTGAGAAATTCGACATTCCTCGGGAATTCCGCTGGGACAAACCCGGCGGCGGGCATCGTCCGATCCGCTTCATCAAACACCGATTGGAAGACGGCACGCTGCTGGTCGTCGCCCAGGACGTTTATGACCTGCTGGAGTTCGACGAACTGCTGGTACACGCCCTGGTCTCCGGCGGGATAGTGTTTTTGCTGGTGGGCCTGGTGGGGGCGTTCTGGCTCGGAAACTCCACACGTGTTCGGCTCAATGCCTTGAGCGAGGCCATCAAGCGGATTGTCGAAGGCGACCTGAGCCGGCGGCTGCCGGTCAAAGGCAGCTACGACGACATCGACCGGATTGCCACCGTCGTCAACGGAATGCTCGACGAGCTCGAACGGCTCATGAGTGAAGTCAAGGGGGTTTGCGATGATATTGCCCACGACCTCAGAACCCCGCTCACCCGCCTGATCGCCAGGCTCGAACGCGCGCAACGCCGAGGTCTTCAAGCAGAAGAATATGCACAGACGCTGGACGCGGCGCTCGACGATGCCAAGGGATTGCTCTCTACCTTCAGGGCATTGCTACGGATATCGGAAATCGAGGATAGCGTTCGCCGCAGCCATTTCGCGGCGGTGGATCTGAACCGGATTGGTTGGGATGCGGTGGAGCTGTTCGAACCGCTCGCGGAGGAGCGCGGCATAACGGTCCAGATGATCGAAAGCACGCGACCGGCCACGATAGCCGGCGATCCCCAGCTTCTGTTCGACGCCACCTGCAACCTGCTCGATAACGCCATCAAGTTTTCACCCGATCATTCAACAGTGACGGTCCAGGTGAGCGAAGCCGAGAGAAGAGTGACGCTGACGGTTGCCGACCAGGGCCCGGGGATTCCCGAGGCAGAGCGCGATGCCGTGTTCCGTCGCCTGTATCGCTCCGAAAGCAGCCGTCACACGGTTGGCAATGGCCTTGGACTGAGCCTGGTGGCGGCCGTCAGCCGACTCCACGACCTGAAACTGGAAGTCGACGATGCCAGGCCTGGCTGCATCATCAGAATCAGCGGGGCCGAGCTGATCGGTTGATCATCGAGGAGCCGGGCCTTATGGCTTCGGCTCCCTCGGCACCGCTTTACGGCGCTCAACTGTGACCCTGGTCCTGATCGGCACCGGGCTGTTCTGCCTTGTGCGATGAAGCAGCCATCGCCGCGCGCTCTTTAATTTCCTGGCGATAATGCTCCATGGTTTTCTGGGTCGCTTCATCGGCGCGGGCGGCGACGATGTCGCCACCGCTGTCGGCAAAAGCGGCCAGCGAACTCACCAGCAAGGAGGCCAGAATCATACCTTCGATCGTCTTTTTCATTTGAATATCCTGCGATTGGTTGGGACCCACCGGGTCATCGTTGTTCAGCGATGACTAGGTTACGTCTGCCCTGCTCACAGGCTTTTCGCCGCATCTTAAAATCCCTGACAGCTTTGGCCCTTCAAGGCATGACGCGGCAAATTCATTGCCGCTGTCAGTGAACGGTCAGGGGCCTGCGTACGCCCAACCGACTGATCCATACCGCCAGCAAAATCACGCTGCCACCGAGCACCAGCCGCCCCAGTTCCTCATGCTGGTTCCAGATCAACAGATTGATCAGCAGTCCCACCGGTACATGCAGGTTGTTCATCACGGCCAGTGTTCCACCATTGACCAGGCAGGCGCCTTTGTTCCACCAGTACAGCCCCAGCGCCGTCGAGATCAGGCCGAGGAACACCAGCACACCCCATTGCAACGGCGCTTCGGGCAAGAAGTTCTGCTTGCCGAACAGCAGGAACGCCGGCAATGCCACCGCCAGTGCGCCCAGGTAGAAATAGCCAAAGCGCCGGTAATGCGGCAGGTCGCTGGGATGGCGCGCCACCAGATGCTTGTAGAGCACCTGTCCGGCCGCATAGGTGAAGTTGGCCAGTTGCAGCAGCAGGAACCCCATGAAGAAGTCCGGGTTGATCCGGTCATAACGGATCACCGCCGCGCCTGCCACCGCCACCAGTGCCGCGATCAAGGCCCAGGGATTGAAACGGCGATTCAGCGCATCTTCAATCAGCGTCACATGCAAGGGCGTGAGAATGGTGAACAGCAAGACTTCCGGCACCGTCAGTACACGGAAGCTCAAGTACAGGCAGACGTAAGTCACACCGAACTGCAAGGCGCCGATCAGCAGCATGCCGCGCATGAAGGCCGGCTCCACCGAGCGCCAGCGTGTCAGCGGAATGAACACCAGCCCCGCCAGCAATACGCGCACCAGCACCGCGAAGTAGCTGTCGACATGACCGGCCAGGTACTCGCCGATCAGACTGAAGGAAAACGCCTGGATCAGCGTGACAAAAAGTAGATAGCCCATGTTCGCCTCGATTTCGAATGGCGGCGACGATAGCGGGTTTTGACGTTGATCGCGAACTGCCAATCACTGCAAAAACCCTGTGGGAGCGAGCCTGCTCGCGAAGGGGCCTTGCAGTCGATACTGATTTGACTGGCACACCGCTTTCGCGAGCAGGCTCGCTCCCACAGGGTTTCCAGGTGATTAGCTGATTGCAGGCAAAAAAAAGCCCGATCTCGCTAAAGCGTTCGATCGGGCTACAGCACTCAGGAGCAACAAGTGCAAAGGGAGGTTCGATGCGCGTGCAGGCTTGAAGGGTTGCGCCAGGTCACTTGAACATCCAGCGATTATCTGGCGATTAACCCTCAGGCCACCTGCGAAAGCCTGGCGTTCGCCTGGTTCAGGCCCTTCTCCTGGAAGTCGCCCCCCAGGTTCATGCCTTCGGCGTGAATGAACGTCACGTCGTGGATACCGATGAAGCCCATGACCTGACGCAGGTACGGTTCCTGATGGTCCGCGCTGCTGCCGGCATAGATCCCGCCACGGGCGGTCAGCACATAGGCGCGTTTGCCGCTGAGCAGCCCCTGCGGGCCGGTTTCGGTGTACTTGAAAGTCACACCGGCACGCAGGACATGGTCGAGCCAGGCCTTGAGGGTGCTGGGGATAGCGAAGTTGTACATCGGCGCGGCCATCACCAGTACGTCGGCGGCCAGCAGTTCATCGGTCAACTGGTTGGAGCGCTCCAGAGAAAGCTGTTCGATGTCGCTGCGCTGATCGGCAGGCTTCATCCAGCCGCCCAACAGATTGATGTCCAGGTGTGGCACCGGATTGACGGCCAGGTCACGAACGGTGATCTGGTCGTTGGGGTGTGCGGCCTTCCATTGATTGATGAAAGTCTGGGTCAGTTGGCGGGAAACCGAGTCTTGCTGACGGGCACTGCTTTCGATGATCAGAACGCGGGACATGGGATGTAGCCTCCATCTGAGAATGCTGTAAGTCGATGGAGTGAAGGTTAAACAGAGTCATATCGATGAAAAAGCGCAAATAACTGCTATAACCCATCAAGAAATTCGTTTATAAGCAGGGCTTGCTCTTGTGGGAGCGAGCCTGCTCGCGAAGCGTCGTGTCAATCGATATCACTGTTACTGACCCACCGCCTCGCGAGCATGCTCGCTCCTACAGTTATTTTGCGGTGCAGCTCAGGTTGATGCGCAGCTTGATAATGCTGCGGCTGAACTTGGCGGTGACCGTTTTGTGTTTACCAGCGGGCACGTCGACTCTGCGGGTGCGTGGCGCCTCCGGGCCATTGCTGAAAACAGCCTTGCAGGACGCATCGACGTCACCGTAGTTGTTCACCTGAATGGAGCCGATGTCGTTATCCGTATCGTAGGTGTTGTAGTCGATCTTCAAGCCGTTGAGGTCTTTCTCTACGTCGATCGGGTAAGCAAACGCCGTCAGCGGCAATATCGCCAGCACCACACAACAGATTTTTTTCATTCAGCAGACTCCAATTGGGGCTGCCAGCTTAGGACAAGAGGAGCTCATCATGAAAGCGCCCCGCGTGACGCTTGATCAGTGGCGAACGCTTCAGGCCGTGGTCGACCACGGTGGTTTCGCCCAGGCCGCCGAAGCGCTGCACCGCTCGCAATCGTCAGTCAGTTACACCGTGGCACGCATGCAGGATCAACTCGGCGTGCCGCTGCTGCGCATCGACGGGCGCAAGGCGGTGCTGACCGAAGCCGGCGGCGTGCTGCTGCGCCGTTCCCGGCAATTGGTAAAACAGGCCAGCCAGCTGGAAGACCTGGCCCACCATATGGAACAGGGCTGGGAAGCCGAAGTGCGCCTGGTGGTCGACGCCGCCTATCCCAGCGCCCGTCTTGTCCGCGCCCTGACGGCGTTCATGCCGCAAAGCCGTGGCTGCCGGGTACGCTTGCGCGAGGAAGTGTTGTCGGGTGTGGAAGAAGTGTTGCTCGAAGGCGTGGCAGACCTGGCCATCAGCGGTTTCAGCATTCCCGGTTATCTGGGCGCGGAATTGAGCGATGTCGAATTTGTCGCGGTCGCGCACCCCGAACACTCCTTGCATCGTCTGAATCGGGAACTGAGTTTCCAGGACCTGGAAAGCCAGTTGCAGGTGGTTATCCGCGACTCCGGCCGCCAGCAACCACGGGACGTCGGCTGGCTCGGCGCCGAACAACGCTGGACCGTCGGCAGCCTGGCCACCGCCGCCACCTTCGTCGGCAGCGGCTTGGGCTTCGCCTGGCTGCCAAGGCACATGATCGAACGGGAACTGCGGGAAGGCACGCTCAAGCTGCTACCTTTGGACCAGGGTGGCAGCCGTAACCCCAGCTTCTACCTGTACTCGAACAAGGACAAACCCCTGGGCCCGGCGACGCAGATCCTCGTCGAGCTGCTGCGCACGTTCGATACCGCGCCGCTGGACGCACCTTTCGCCGCCCCTGAACAAGCCTGACACGGAGTGTATCCATGGCCTATTTCGAACACGAAGGTTGCAACCTGCACTATGAGGAATATGGCCACGGCACGCCGTTGCTGCTGGTCCACGGCCTGGGTTCCAGCACCCTGGACTGGGAAAAACAGATCCCGGTGCTGGCCACCCGCTACCGGGTGATCGTCCCCGACGTGCGCGGCCACGGTCGCTCCGACAAACCTCGAGAACGCTACAGCATCGCCGGTTTCAGTGCCGATCTGGTTGCGCTGATGGAGCATTTGAAGCTGGGCCAGGCACATTATGTGGGCTTGTCCATGGGCGGCATGATCGGCTTTCAATTGGGCGTGGATCAGCCGCAAATGCTCAAGAGCCTGTGCATCGTCAATAGTGCGCCAGAGGTCAAACTGCGCAGCCGCGACGACTACTGGCAGTGGTTCAAACGCTGGAGCCTGATGCGCATGCTCAGCCTTCGCACCATCGGCAAGGCACTGGGCGGCAAACTGTTTCCCAAACCCGAGCAAGCGGATTTGCGACAAAAAATGGCCGAGCGCTGGGCAAAAAACGACAAACATGCTTATCTCGCCAGCTTCGACGCCATTGTCGGTTGGGGCGTCCAGGAACGACTGTCGAAGGTGTCCTGTCCAACCCTCATCGTCAGCGCCGACCGTGACTACACGCCGGTCGCACTGAAGGAAAACTACGTAAAACTGCTGCCCAATGCGCGGCTGAGCGTGATCGCCGACTCCCGACATGCCACCCCGCTGGACCAGCCTGAACACTTCAACCAGACACTGCTAGAGTTTCTCGACGCAGTCGACACCACCACTCAGGATCACTGACCCATGCTGAAAAAAATTGCCCTCGCCGCTGGCTCCGTACTGTTTGCCGCCAACCTGATGGCCGCTACCGATGCCGCCAAGGCACCGCATGTCCTGCTGGAAACCACCAACGGCCAGATCGAAATCGAACTGGACCCGGTCAAGGCCCCGATCAGTACCAAGAACTTCCTGGAGTACGTGGACAGCGGCTTCTACAACAACACGATTTTTCACCGCGTAATTCCGGGCTTCATGATCCAGGGCGGCGGGTTCACGCAGACCATGCAGCAAAAGGACACCAAGGCGCCGATCAAGAACGAATCGAAAAACGGCCTGCATAACGTTCGCGGCACCTTGTCCATGGCTCGCACGTCGGTACCGGATTCGGCCACCAGTCAGTTCTTCATCAACGTCAAGGACAACGATTTCCTGGATCAGGGTGACGGCTACGCAGTGTTCGGAAAAGTGGTCAAAGGCATGGACGTGGTCGACATCATCGTCAATTCGCCAACTACTGTCCGTAGTGGCATGAAGGACGTACCGGCCGACCCGGTGTTCATCAAGTCGGCCAAGCGCATCGACTGAGACTAAGCTGGACAAGGATGTCCGAGCGTTTGCCGGCTGTGTCCGGCAACGCTCAATAAATTAAAGGGAGTGCCCGTTCGCGGGTGGAAAACCGATGCTTTATCGCCGTTTCGAAAAACTGATCGACATCTTCCGCGACGCCCCGACCGCCGCTCCGCCGGACCGCGTCCTGCCCTTCTATACCTATTACCTCAAGCAGGTCTGGCCAAGCTTCGCCGCCCTGCTGATCGTCGGCCTGTTCGCCGCCTTGATCGAAGTGGCGTTGTTCAGCTACCTGAGCCGCATCATCGATCTGGCCCAAGGCACGCCAAATGTCGATTTCTTCAAGGAACATGGCCTGGAACTGACCTGGATGGTCGTGGTGGCGCTGATCCTGCGCCCGGTGTTCGTCGGCCTGCACGACCTGCTGGTGCACCAGACCCTGAGCCCCAGCATGACCAGCCTGATCCGCTGGCAGAACCACAGTTACGTGCTCAAGCAGAGCCTGAACTTTTTCCAGAACGACTTCGCCGGGCGCATCGCCCAACGCATCATGCAAACCGGCAACTCCCTGCGCGACTCCGCCGTGCAGGCGGTGGACGCACTATGGCATGTGCTGATCTACGCCATCAGTTCACTGGTGTTGTTCGCCGAAGCCGACTGGCGCCTGATGATCCCCCTGTTGACCTGGATCGTGGCCTTCATCAGCGCCCTTTACTACTTCGTGCCACGGGTCAAGGACCGTTCGGTGGTCGCCTCCGATGCCCGCTCCAAACTCATGGGGCGAATCGTCGATGGCTATACCAACATCACCACCCTCAAACTCTTTGCGCACACCCACTTCGAGCAGCAATACGCCCGCGAAGCCATCAAGGAATCAAACGAAAAAGCCCAGCTGGCCGGACGTGTCGTCACCAGCATGGATGTGGTCATCACCAGCATGAACGGCTTGCTGATCGTCTGCACCACCGGGCTGGCCCTCTGGCTGTGGACCCAGTCGCTGATCACCGTTGGCGCAATCGCCCTGGCCACCGGGCTGGTGATCCGCATCGTCAACATGTCCGGCTGGATCATGTGGGTGGTCACCGGTATTTTCGAAAACATCGGCATGGTCCAAGACGGTTTGCAGAGCATCTCGCAACCGGTCAGCGTGACCGACCGCGACCAGGCCAAACCCTTGACCGTGGCCCGTGGCGAGGTGCGCTTCGAGAACGTGGACTTCCATTACGGCAAGCAGAGCGGGATCATCGGCGGCCTCAGCCTGACCATCAAACCCGGCGAAAAAATCGGCCTGATCGGCCCTTCCGGTGCCGGCAAGTCGACGCTGGTGAATCTGCTGCTGCGTCTTTACGACGTGGAAGGCGGCAAGATCCTCATCGATGGACAGAACATCGCCGACGTCAGCCAGGAAAGCCTGCGCGAACGCATTGGCATGATCACCCAGGACACCTCTCTGCTGCATCGTTCGATCCGCGACAATCTGCTGTACGGCAAACCCGACGCCAGCGATACCGAACTCTGGGAAGCGGTGCACAAGGCGCGGGCCGATGGCTTCATTCCCGCGCTGTCGGACGCCGAAGGCCGCACCGGTTTCGATGCCCATGTCGGTGAGCGCGGAGTGAAGCTATCCGGCGGCCAGCGCCAGCGGATCGCCATTGCCCGCGTCCTGCTCAAGGACGCGCCGATCCTGATCATGGACGAAGCCACCTCGGCCCTGGACTCGGAGGTCGAAGCGGCCATCCAGGAAAGCCTGGAAACACTGATGCAGGGCAAGACGGTGATCGCCATCGCCCACCGTCTCTCGACCATTGCGCGGATGGACCGCCTGGTGGTGCTGGAGAACGGCAAGATCGCCGAAACCGGCAGCCATGCCGAATTGCTCGCCCTGGGTGGCTTGTATGCGCGGCTGTGGCAGCACCAGACCGGCGGCTTTGTCGGGATCGACTGACCCCCTGCCCTGTTGTAGGAGCGAGCATGCTCGCGATGAATGCCGGAACACCGCGGAGTATCAGGCAACCAACGTTATCGTTGACGACCATCGCGAGCTTGCTCGCTCCTACAGGGATAGCGTTCAGGTTTGGCGATATGGCAATGCCGTCCTCGCCTCTTCGGCGTAAGCCAACACCCCCGCACGCTCCTGGCTCAGGAAATCTTTGACCGCAGCCTTCAGCCCCGGGTGGCGCAAGTAATGCCAGGAATGAGTGATCACCGGCTCGAAACCGCGAATCAACTTGTGCTCACCCTGGGCGCCGGCATCGAAGCGCTGGAAGCCGTTGGCAATCGCGTAATCCATGCCCTGATAGAAGCAGGTTTCAAAGTGCAGGCGATCGAACTCCGCCAGGCAGCCCCAGTAACGCCCGTAGAAACTGTCCCCCCCGACCAGACTGAAGGCCATCGCCACCGGCCGTGATCCCTGCCTGGCCAATACCACGCGAATCGATTGCGGCATGCGCTCGGCCAGCAGACTGAAAAACTCGCGCGTCAGGTAAGGCCTTTGCCGACGCACGGCGTAGGTGTTGGCGTAGCAGGCGTAGACAAAATCCCACTGCGCCTGGGTCAGTTGCCGACCTTCGAGCCATTCGAATTCAAAACCCTGCCCCGCGACTTGTTCGCGTTCCTTGCGCATCTGTTTGCGCTTGCGCGAACTCAGGGCATCGAGGAAGTCCTGGAAATCCCGATAACCGCGGTTTTGCCAGTGATACTGACAGCCGATACGTTGCAGCCAACCCGGTTGTTCGGCCAGGGCTGCGTCGGTAAATGCATCGGTGAAATTGATGTGGGCACTGGAGAGTTGTTCGATTTCCAGATAACCCGGCAGGCTTTTCAGCAGCTCATAGCCATCTTCGACGTTGACGGCCAGCAGGCGCGGGCCACTGACCGGACTGAAGGGAACGGCAGCGAGAAACTTGGGGTAATAGTCGATACCGGCACGTTCGCAGGCATCGGCCCAGGCATGATCGAACACGTACTCGCCGTAGGAATGCCATTTGCGATAACCGGGCAATGCAGCGATCAGCCGATCACCTTCGACATGCAGCAAATGCTCGGCTTGCCAGCCGGAATGGGGGCCAACGCTGCCACTGTCCTCCAGCGCGCTGAGGAACGCATGGCACAGAAACGGCTGGGTCTCGGGTACCAGCGCATCCCAGGTCTTCGGTGCGATTTCGGACAGGCTTTGCAGACGTTGCAACGGCATCACTCTTCTCACTGATTCATGGCGCGAAAGCCCTGCGAGTATCGCTTATCGCGGTACGCCGCACACCCGGAATTCGACGACAACGCTCTAGCTCAATAGTTCAGGGCGATGTTGCATCGTCACCGACTTGCCATCACTTAGCCACCGATCTGTCATAAACCATCGCGATACTTGCGCCTGTTTTTAGAGCGCCGGGTTATTACCCGGTCACTGTTTTCCGTCCATCAATGGTCGGTTGTGCCCTGGATGGCTCAGTCATCCACTCTCATCTTCGGAGATTGATATGCGTCTTGCTTCCACGAAAACTGCGGCGGCCCTGTGTGGTGGGCTGCTGCTGGCCATGAGTGTACCGGCCAGCGCCGCAGTCGACGCCAAACTGCTCGACATGCTCAAGGCTAACGGCTCCATCACCAATGCCCAGTACACCGAACTGCAAGCCGAGCTGGCCAGGGATCAAAAAGACCAGCAAATCGCCCGTCAGGCTCAGCAAGAGACCAACGAACAGATCGCTGCCACCGCGAAAAAAACCAACGAGCTGAGCACCTTCGACCAGAAACTGGCGTGGGCCGCCAAGACCCAGTTCAAGGGTGATGTGCGTTTCCGTCAGGAAACCGTGCAGAACGATGGCGTGCCAAACAACAAAGACCAGAATCGCCAGCGCATTCGTGCCCGTCTGGGTGCCTACAGCGAAATCAACCCGCAAGTCGACACCGGTATTCGTGTCGCCACCGGCAGCAACGACGACCCGCGCTCGACCAACCAGGACCTGAACAACTACTTCGACAAGAAGCAGATCTGGCTGGACCAGGGTTACATCGACTACCACCCGGACGCGATCAAGAACCTGCACCTGGTGGGCGGCAAGATGCCACAACAATGGGTGAGCATGGGCGACATCATCTGGGATAGCGACATCAACCCGGAAGGCCTGGCCGTCACCTACAAGTACCCGCTGAGCGGCAGCACCGAGCTGTTCGGTAGCGCCGGTCACTACACCCTCAAGGACAACGTCGACGGCGAAGGCGTGCAGTTCAAGCACGACCTGCGTCTGTACGCCGGCCAGTTGGGTGCACGTTTCGCCATCACCGACAGCATGAAAATGACGTTGGGCGGCAGTATCTACTCGTACGACAACGACAGCAGCAGTGCCTGCCCTACCTCCGGCACCGTTACCACGCCATGCGCCCTGGCCATCAACGGCAACAGCCCAGGCGAAACCTTCAAACTGTACGAAGGCTTTGGTCAACTGGACTTCAGCAACCTGCCGGTTCCGCTGTCGCTCTACGGTCAGTACGTCAACAACACCGACGCCAGCAACAACCAGGACACTGGCTGGTTGGCCGGTGTGAAGTCCAAGATCTACGGCTTCAACCTGGACTACAACTACCGCGACGTACAGCGTAACGCTGTGGTGGGTGCCTTTACCGACTCCGACTTCGCCAACGGTTTCACCGGTTCGCGCGGCAGCAAGCTGAAAGTCAGCTACGACATCGACAAGAACTTCGCCCTGGGCGCGACCTACTTCATGGCGACCTCGGATCAGACCAACGCCAGCATCAACAAGAAGGACTCGGACATCAACACCCTGCAACTGGATGCCGAAGCCAAGTTCTAAAAAAGCAATTGAAAGCAGCGACAAGCCTCAAGCTGCAAGCTAAAAGCTCACGCGCATCGTGCGCCGCTTGTAGCCGGGTGCTTGAAGTTGCTTTCACCAAGCCTTGCGTTGGTTTGACGGTCCCCATCATCCGTCCGCCAAACCAACGCGAGTCTTTCTTCCTGTACGCCCCTTCATGCCTTCCAGATCAACGCCGGTCTTCGACCCGCGCCTGACTCTTGCTCCAGTCGGTCAGCAAGCTGTAAGCCACCGCCAGTAACGTCGGGCCGATGAACAGGCCGATGAAGCCGAACGCAATCAACCCGCCGAACACCCCCAGCAGCACGATTACCAACGGCAAGTTCCCGCCGCGACTGATCAGATAGGGCTTGAGGACGTTGTCCACGCCACTGATGATGAAGGTGCCCCATATGCCGAGGAACACCGCCATCCCGTATTCGCCCTTCCACGCCAGCCAGGCCGTGGCAGGAATCCACGCCAGCGGCGGTCCCATGGGAATCAGGCTGAGCATGAAGGTCACGATGCCAAGCACCAACGCCCCCGGCACACCGGCAATCAGAAACCCGATCAGCGCCAGAATGGCCTGGGCGGCAGCCGTGCCGATCACGCCGTTCACCACCCGTTGCACCGTACCGGCCACCAGCTCGATGTAGTACCCGGCGCGATGACCGATCAGGCGCTCCAGCAAACCATGGACGAACGCCGCCAGCCGTGGGCCGTCACGATAGAAAAAGAACACGAAGACAATGCTCAGGGTCAGTTCGAGAATGCCGCCGCCGATCTGTGCGCTGCGTAGCAGCAACCAGTTTCCCACCTGACCGATATAGGGCTTGAGCGACACCATCATTGCGGCGCCCTGCTCATCGACACTATTCCAGATAGTGGTCAAACGCCCACCTATCAGTGGAATGCTGCCCAGCCATGCCGGCGCTTCCGGGAGGCCCTCGACCTGCACGTCCTTGATGAACGCCGTGGCGTCACGCACATGATCGGCCAGGTTGAACCCCAACCACACCAGCGGTGCGGCCACCAGCAGCATCCAGCCCACGGTCAATATCGCTGCCGCCAGGGATTCGCGACCGTTGAGCCAGCGGGTTAACAGGCGCATCAGCGGCCAACTGGCAAACGCCAGCACCGCGCCCCAGAACAAGGCCGACCAGAACGGCGCCATCACCCACAAGCTCGCGCCAAACAACACCACGAGCAGGATCTGCACCAGTAGTCGATCGTTATTGATCATTAAAGGTCTCGAAAAAAACAAGTCAGCAAAAGAATAGGCGAACGCGCCACGCGCGCTCGCCCGATCAGGCTTATCGCAGCAACTCGATGTGCAGGCCGGGGCCTTCGAGCTTGCCGGTTTCCATCCGCGCCGCACGCACCCCCTGGTCGATCAGGGCCTGACGCCAGGCCTCTGCCTTGGGCCCGGAAAGACTGACACGCAACGTCGTGTCCAGGTTCAGGCCACGGGAAATCAGGCGCAGCCAATTTTCATCAGGCGCATCGGTCAGCCTGGGGAAGTCGAGTTCGTTGGTGCTTTTGAGTTCGCGCAACAAGGTTGCGGAAGTCGGGAGCAACTCCCCCAGCGGCGCGACCGCCTCGAACTGCTCGACATGCAAATAGGCTTTGCGGTTGCCGCGCGTGATGCTGTAAAGCGCAACCAGGGTGTTGTCCTTCGGTGCCGCCAGACGCAACAGCAGATACGCCTGCTCGTTATCGGCGCCGTAAAGCTTGGCATTGCCGAAGACCTCGTTGGCCCACAGGCTGCTTTCACCGCAATCACGGGCCTGGCACCAGAACAACAACTGGGCATCCTGCTTCTGCAAGGCTTCGCGTGCCTCAGTGAAGGCTTGTGTCGCCGTGTGCTCCGGTGGCAGTTCATAGGTCACCGACGTGGCATTGCCACGGGCACTGACCTGGCCATCGAAACGCAACTGGCCACTGATCTTGCGGATCGAACCGAGCGGGTAGATCCGTTCGACTTCGACCGCAGGGCGGTAATCGACGATCTGCGCATCGACCATGCGAGGCACGATCGGCAGGTCCTGACTGCCGGGCACATCGGCGGCGAACAACAGGGGACTGAAACTGCACAGCGCCAGCAAACCGGAAAATCGCATCGATAGACTCATCGGATCAGCATGGCCTGGGCGCCCTTGACGACACTGGCATCATCGGTGCGTTCCGGGATTTTCAGACCACGTTGCACGGCCGGCCGTGCCTCCATGGTCGCCATCCAGCGTTGCAACGCCGTCAAGCCATCGACCGATACGCCGGACCATTCGTAGCCGCGCACCCAGGGGAATGTCGCGATGTCGGCAATGCTGTAGTCGCCGGCAAGAAACTCGACGGTTTGCAGACGTGTATCGAGCACTTCATAGAGGCGACGGGTTTCATGTTGATAGCGGTCGATGGCGCCCTGGAGCTTTTCCGGAAAATAACGGAAAAACACGTTGGCCTGCCCCTGCATCGGGCCGATGCCCCCCATCTGGAACATCAGCCACTGCAACGCCACCGAACGCCCCTTGGGGTCGGCAGGCAGCAATTTGCCGGTCATTTCAGCGAGGTAAATCAGAATGGCACCGGATTCGAACACGGCGAAATCGCCGTTGGCGCGGTCGACAATGGCCGGGATCCGGCCATTGGGATTGATCTTGAGGAAGTCCTCGGACTTCTGCTCCTTTTTATCGAAACTCAGGGCGTGCACCGTATAAGGCAGGCCGAGTTCCTCGAGCACGATAGAGACCTTGTGGCCATTGGGGGTCGCAGCGGTGTAGAGATCTATCATGGTTGTCTCCCATTTCAACCCGCCCAGCCTCGACAGTTGCCCGGTGCAAGTCAAGGAACGGCGAAGAACCGATTGAAACAGTCTGCTACAAGCTCGGCACCGGACTCGTCGTTCAGGTGCAAATGATGGCCGCCTGGCAGCTGTTCACGGCTAAAGGGTAGACGCTCCAGCAACTCTGTATGTTTGGCGAGCATGCCGTCGGCAGCCACCACCAGTTTTGCAGGGCAACTGACGCGCAGGACGAAGGCCATCGCCTGTTCGGTCGTCATTCGCAGTGGCGATGGCAGTGTAAGGCGACTGTCCGTGCGCCACGTGTAACCGCCCGGCACCGGCATCAAGCCGCGTTGGGCCAGCAGTTGGGCGGCCTCGCGACTCACCGCGACCAAACCTTTCATGCGCGCTTCGATGGCCCGGTCGAGGGTGTTGTAGACCGGTTTGCGTTTTTCCCGCAGGTCCAGTTGCGCCTGCAGGGCCATGCCCATGCGTTCAGCGGCATTTTCACCCTTGTCGGTCGGTGGAATGACGCCGTCGATCAACGCCAGGTGAGTGACACGCTCCGGCAGCGAACCGGCGATGATCAAGGACGCGATGGCCCCCATCGAATGCCCGATCAGCGCAAAACGCTTCAGCCCGAGTTGCTCTGCAACCTGCAGCACATCGTGGGCGTAGTCCCACATGGCGTAGCCGGCACCGGTCGGCCGATGCCCGGAATGACCGTGACCGGCCATGTCCAGGGCAATGATGCGCAAGCCTTTGAGCTTCGGCGCCAGTCGCGCAAAGCTGTTGGCGTTGTCGAGCCAGCCATGCAAGGCAATCACCGGCAAACCGTCTTCGGGACCGAACAGGTGAGCCGCCAGTTCGATATGCGGCAGACTCAGGCGGACTTCTTCGACGCCGCTCATGCGCAAGCCTGCTGGCGGTCGTCCCAGCGGCTGAACAGGCTTTTGAGCAACGCGGCCGTATCCTGGGGACGTTCCAGAGGAAACATGTGACCACCGGGCATGGTCAGGGCTTCACCCTGGGCCATGCGTCCGACTGAACTGGTGTGATGGCGCATCACCACCCGGCTGTCCTGCCCGCGAACCACCGCCAGCGGCACCTTCAACTGCCCCGTACGACCAGGGCTGGTGTGGGGCACGCCACGGTAGATGCTGATTTCCGTCGCCGGATCGAAGCGCAATCGCAGCTTGTCGCCGACCTTGTGCAAACCGTGCTGCAGATAGGCGTCGAAGCACTCCGGATCGAAACCGCGAAACAGGGTTTTACCGGCGAAGTAGCGACGGGCGCTGTCGAGATCGGAGAATTCTTCGCGGCGCCCCAATGTGCGACCCGCGGGGGTCAGCCGGTCGATGAAACCAAAGCGCTTGGCCGCGCGGATCACCCATTGATCGGTCCGGGTCAGTACCGGCGAATCGAGCATCACTACGCCGCGATACAACTCGGGACAACGCAATGCGGCATGCAAGTGCAGGACGCCGCCGAAGGAATGACCCACGCCCCATACCGGTTGCGCCTGCTGCCTGAGGTGATGGATCAACTCATCGACCAGGTTGTACCAGTTGTCATCCGCCGGAAAGCGCGGGTCATGGGCGTGTTGCTCCAGATGCGCCACCTGGTACTCGGGCGCCAGGGCCGCGAACAACTTGCCATAGGTGCCCGAAGGAAACCCGTTGGCATGGGCGAAAAATATCTGCTGCGACATACCGGCCAATCCATTCACGAAAACAGAGCCCGATTGTCCGCAAGCGCGCGTTCGGCAGCAATGACCGTAACTGACAGGAATGATGACAGTACGGTCAAAGCCATAGGTCCGATCAACGCGCCGGCGGGTTCTCGCCCAATGGCACCACGGCCATGGTCAGGCGCGACACGCAACTGGCCTTGCCCTCATCGCTGGTCAAACGAATGTCCCAGACATGGGTCGTGCGGCCGATGTGAATCGGCTTGGCCACTGCGGTGACACGGCCACTGCGCAGTCCGCGCAGGTGGTTGGCATTGATTTCCAGCCCCACGCAATAGAACTTGCTGGCGTCGATGCACAGGTAACTGGCCATGGAACCGACGGTTTCGGCCAGCACCACCGACGCACCGCCATGCAGCAAGCCGTAGGGTTGATGGGTGCGCTGATCGATCACCATGCTCGCGGTCAGGGACTCTTCGTCAAAGGCTTCGAAGCGGATATCCAGCACTTCGGCAATGGTGTTTTTCCCGGTTGCGTTCAACTGTTCGATGTTGGGAGTGGTGCGCCACAGGCTCATCGCAGATTTTCCTTGTTGGTTTCATGGGTAGTTCAATCCTGCCACAGCACCGCTTCGCTACGCTCGCTCCATTCTTCGAAGCGGGCGCCGTAAGCCGCTTCGATCACATTGCGCTTGATCTTGAGCGTGGGCGTGAGAAAGCCGTTTTCCACCGCCCAACTGTCCTTGACCACCACCAGTCGCCGCAATCGTTCGTGCTTGTCGAGGCTGGTGTTGACTTCATCCAGCAGTTTTTCAAGGCTCGAATGCAAGCCTGCGCGGGACGTTCCTTGCGCATCCTGCCGGCCTGTCGCCGACAGGACGCACAAGCCCAGCGGCGCACTCAGGCCATCACCGACCACACACACCTGCTCGATGCGCGCATGCACCGCCAGGCGATTTTCGATGGGCGCCGGCGCCACGTACTTGCCCTTGCTGGTCTTGAAGATTTCTTTCAGTCGCCCGGTCAACCGCAGGTTGCCTTCGGCATCTTCTTCACCTTTGTCGCCCGTGCGCAAAAAGCCATCCGCGGTGAGGGTGTCGGCGGTTTTCTGTGGCTCCTTGAAGTAGCCGAGCATGGTCGCACGGCTACGCACCAGCACCTCGCCCGATTCGTCGATACGCACCTCGACTTCCGGACAAGGCTTGCCAATCCAGCCGGGTCTGTTTTGCCCCGGCAGGCAAATGTGCGAGTAGCCGCAGCTTTCCGTCATGCCGTAGACCTCAAGCACATCCAGTCCAAGCTTGCGATACCACAGCAGCAGGCTCAGCGGCACGGGCGCGGCACCAGACAGTGCCACGCGCAAGGCATCCAGTCCCAGCCCGGCCAGGACCTTGCGCCCGACCCGTTTGCCGATCACCGGCAGGCCAAGCAGGAAATCGAGGCGTTTGGCCGGGATCTTGCCGTACACCCCCATCTGGAACCTGGTCCAGATGCGCGGCACGCCAAACAATGCCGTGGGCCGCGCCCGTCGTAGGTCAATGAGAAAAGTTTCGAGGCTTTCGGCGAAAAAAACTGTTTGTCCGGTATAAATCGATGCCAATTCGACGAACATCCGCTCGGCAACGTGGCACAACGGCAGGTAGGACAGCAGTCGGTCCGACTCATTGAGGCCGAATAACTGCGTACCGCGTGTGGCGGCGAATCCGAGGGTGCCGAAGCTGTGCATCACCCCTTTGGGCATGCCGGTGGTGCCGGAGGTGTAGATGATGGTTGCCAATTGTCCGGCGCCTGGCCTGGGGTCGTCCTGGATGGGTGAACTGCGTTGCAGATCGTCCCAACTGAAGGCGAAATCGCCCGGTGGATGCAGCGGCAGGCTGACCGTCACCAGGCCTGGGTCTATCCCGCGAGACATTCCGGGCCAGTCGTCGAGCTTGCCGATAAAGGCCAGGGCTGCTTCCGAATGATCCAGCACCTGCGCCACGGACTCGGCGGTCAGGTTGGGGTAAAGCGGCACCGAGACATGCCCGGCCATCCAGATCGCCAGGTCGGCAATGATCCAGTGCGCGCAGTTTTTCGAAATCAGGGCGATGTGACTGCCCTGGGGCAATTCCCGCGCCCGCAGCCAGTGGGCCGCACAACGGGCCTGATGACCGACATCGGCCCAGGTCAGTGTTTCGACCTGGCCGCCACCGATGGGCTGGACCAAAAACCGCTGGCGGGGATGACGGGCCTCACGCTCGTAGAAAACGTCCAGCGGCAAACGAATATCGGCAGACATGCGACTCGCTCCTGTATTTTTTTCTGGAGCAAGCGCAGCCAACCAAGCAAGTGCTTGGTTGATTTTTTTATGCAATCTGTCCCGTGGGAGCCGTGCTTGCCGGCGAAGAACGATAACGCGGTGTGACAGATACACCGCAGCGTCTGGTTCGCGGGCAAGCCTCGCTCCTACAGGCGAACAACGATAACGCGGTGTGACAGGTACACCGCTCGCTCCTACAAAAGCAGCAGGCCGTTACGGGTGCTTGATGCTGTCGAGTTTCATCGAGCCGATCAGCAGCTCCTCGCCCTTGAGCTCGGCAAGCCCGGCGGTGCTGACTTTTTCCGGTGGGTGTCCGGCGCCATGTTGCAGGTAGCTGAGCAGGCTCCCCACCAACGGGTTATGACTGACCAGCAGGACGTTGCTTACCGATACCAGTTGCTCGGCCACCTTGTCCGGGTCGGTTTCCGGAGTCAGCCACTCGACCGTACGGATTTCCGGTTCGAATCCCAGTGCATCTCGCACCAGTTTTGCCGTTTGCTGCGCGCGCAGGTACGGGCTGGAGTAGATCGCGGTGAGTGGCTGCCCGATCAGATTGGCAGCGCTGCGAAGTACTTCTTCACGACCTTGGTCAGTCAGCTCCCGCTCCGAATCATGGGGGCGGGAACCGTGTGGAACGGCTTCACCATGACGCAATACCCAGAGTTTCATAGCTTGGGTTCCTCATCTCGGGCCGGATGCGGTGCAGGTGCCACGGCATGCGGCGCTTCACCTTCCGGCGTACGCGGCGCCGGCCAGTCGGCGAACGGCCAGGGTTTCTGGTCGCTGTGAAAACTGCCAAAGCGGCCGATCTGCGCCAGGAACTGGCTCAGACTGTCACCGAAATTCATCAGGCTGGCGCTGGGAGCGCCATAGATCAAACGATAGATCAACTGCACCAGCACGACCGCGCCTAAGATGAACTGCGCCACTTGCCAGACCAGCACAAAGACCACCATCCACAGCACCCGCAATACAATCGACTCGTATTTGGCTTCTATTTTTTGATCGCTCATGTCTCGCTCCGTTCCTGTCGGGTGGTGGACTCAGTTGAAACCGCTGGTGGAAATGAAGTCGACGTCGGTTTTCGGTTCACCCCGCATCAATAACCCGATCACCTGTTCCAGCGTGCGCCCTTCGAACAGAATCGCATGCAACCCGGCGACCAGCGGCATATAGACACCCACTTCCTGAGCCTTGGCCTTGAGTACTTTGAGGGTGTTCACGCCTTCAGCCACTTCGCCCAGGCGATTGACCGCCTCTTCCAGGCTCAGCCCCTGGCCGAGGGCGAAGCCGACCTGGTAGTTGCGACTTTTCGGCGACGAGCACGTGACGATCAGGTCGCCCACGCCCGCCAGGCCGAGAAAGGTCATCGGATTGGCGCCCTGGTTCACCGCGAAGCGGGTCATTTCCGCCAGGGCCCGGGTGATCAGCATGCTCTTGGTGTTTTCGCCCATGTCCATGGCCACCGCCATGCCGGCGATGATCGCATAGACGTTTTTCAAGGCCCCGCCCAACTCCACGCCAAAGCGGTCGGCGCTGGCATACACACGGAAAGTACGGCCATGCAACGCCGCCTGAACCTGCTGGCACAGCGCTTCGTCTTCACTGGCGACCACGGTGGCGGTCAGCGCATGTTCGGCGATTTCGCGGGCCAGGTTCGGCCCGGACAGCACGCCGATACGCGCTTGCGGGGCAATTTCTTCGAGGATCTGGCTCATCAGCTTGAAGGTGTGGGCTTCGATGCCCTTGGTCAGGCTCACCAGCAGTTTGCCGCGCAGCCGTTCGGCGTGCGGGGCCAGCACCGAGCGCAGCGCGCCGGACGGCAATGCAACGAAATTCAGGTCGCAGGCCTCGAGAGTCGCTTGCAGGTCGGTGACCGGCGTCACGCCGGGCAGGATCTTGATGCCTTTAAGGTAACGCGGGTTCTCGCGATTGATCCGAATGGCCTCGGCCTGTTCGGGATCACGCATCCACTGCAGGACCTGATGCCCGTTTTCGGCCAGCAGGTTAGCCACGGCGGTCCCAAAACTTCCGCCTCCCAGAACCGCAATCGGGCGCTGTTCAGTCATATGCAATCCGTTAATCCATTCCAGTGGCGATGTCGGCATTATACGGAGCGCCCCACCGGCGGCCAGCCCCCGCGTCAATTCCTCGCGCGGGTGGAATCAAAGGCAATAAAACCAAGGAAAATGCGGGCATCGTGACTGGAAAAGTCATTCGTCTCGGTTAACATGCGCGCCACTAATGGTTAACAAGGATGTGTTGTGTCCCTGGGTGCGCCTTCTCCCCGTTCGCCACTGGTACTGATGCTGGCCATCAGTTCGCCAGCGATGGCCGACGATTTTTTCCTCGACAACGACCCGCTGCCGCAAGTTCTCACGGCCACGCGCCTGAAGCAGTCGCCCGCCGAGGTACCGGGGAGCATGACGGTGATCGACAATGCCCTGATCACTGCCAGTGGCGCCCGGGACATCGGCGAAGTGCTGCGGCTGGTGCCGGGCATGATGGTCGGCAACATCAGCGGCAACCAGGCGGTCGTCAACTATCACGGCACCAACGCCAGCCAGGCGCGGCGCATGCAGGTACTGATCGACGGCCGCTCGGTCTACCGGGCAGGCCTGGCAACGGTTGACTGGAGCGATATTCCGGTGGCCATGGAAGACATCGAGCGCATCGAGGTTTTCCGGGGGCCGAACACCGTCAGCTATGGCGCCAACGCGTTGATGGCGGTGGTCAATATCCTCACGCGCAAACCGGCCGACAGCCAGGGTACGCGCATGAAAATCACCCGCGGCCAGCGCGGCATCGACGATTTCTATGCCAGCCAGGGCGTTGGTTGGGATGATGGCGACTTGCGCCTGTCGCTGTCCGGTCAGCAGGACGATGGTTTCGACAGTGACCGTCTTGGTGCCGACTACCGCGACAGCCGCCGCCTGAATCGCATCAATCTGGCCGTCAGCCAGACGCTCGACGAACGCCAGAGCATCGATTGGCAGTTAAATGCCAAGGAAGGCAGCAACCAGCGCCCCTACACCTACAGCCCGGTGTTTTCCGGCATCACCCGTGCCGGCGACAATTCCGACGTCATTGCCAAGGACTACGCCGGTTCGCTGCGCTGGAACCTCGATATCGACCCCGAGCACAGCCTGTACATTCAGGGCTCGGCCCAGCATTGGGATCGCCAGCAAACCTGGCGCGCCTGTGATGCCGAGGTGTCGTTCAGCCCACAACTGACGGAACTCTGGCAACTCGACCCGAACTACACCGAACGCCTGGCACGCAACATCGAGCGTTACCTGGTTCCCGGGGCACCCGCTGGTGATCCGGCCCGGCAGGCGTTGGCCAATCAGGTCCTCGACCAATGGCGTAACGGCGCCCGACAGACCGTTTGCGGCGACATTGATCAAAGCACCCGCGAGTCGCGCTACGACCTGGAACTGCAGGACACCCTCAGCCTGTCCGATAGCCTGCGACTGGTCAGCGGCCTGAACTATCGATACGACCGGGCGGATTCGCAGACCTACTTCAATGGCACCCTGGATGACACCACGTGGCGGGCGTTCGGCCATCTGGAGTGGCGTGCCAGCGAACACTGGCTGCTGCAGGGCGGTGCCATGTTCGAAGACACACAATTGATCGGCAGTTCACTGACCCCGCGACTGGCCGTCAATTACCTGATCACCCCCAGCCAGGGTTTGCGTGCGGTGTATTCCGAAGCCATTCGCTCTCCCGACATGTTCGAGAACAACGTCAACTGGAGTTACAGGGTCACCAGCCTTCAGCCCGGTGCCTATGGCCAATCCAATGCCCGTTATTTCGTCAAGACCCGCGGCCCCGGCAATCTCGACCAGGAACACATGCGCTCCCGGGAGCTGGGCTATAACGGCTACTTCGCGCAGTGGGGGGTGGCGGTCGATGTGAAGCTGTTCTACGACGAAATCACCGGCATGATCAGCGAGCCGCTGCGCAATAATCAGTTCATCGCCAGTAACGCCAACACGGCACGCTTTTCAGGCAGCGAAGCCCAGCTGGACTGGAGAATCGACAATGCCGACCGACTGCGCCTGACCTATGCCTACGTCGACGCCGATGCCAGCAACCGGCAGGATGCACTCCAGACCGCGCGCAACAGTGGCTCGGCCGGCTGGCTGCGGGACTGGGGTCATGGCTGGACCAGTGCTCTGTTCTACTATGGGGATGACGCCCTCAATGGCTACCGCTTCGAACGGGTCGACTCGCGCATCGCCAAACGCATTGGCCTGGGCAAGGCCAGCCTGGAACTGGCCGGTGTGCTCCAGCAACGCCTCGACGATCAGCCCACCACCTTCGTGGACAACAACTACGATGAGCGCCGGGTGATGTACTTCAGCGCGGAGCTGGCGTTTTAGATGATTCACTGTCTGCCGTGCATGACACCGGGCATCGGTCGCCTGTTGGCATTGCTGTGCCTGGTCGTCGGCGCCTGGCTGGGCAGCCTGCCGGCCCATGCGGCGGACATTCTGTTGACCGCGGCCGAAGACGGCCCCGGCGTGCAATCCTTCGTTCAGGCCTTGCGCGAGTTGCGCCCCCGCGATCAGGTGCGTTTCCAGTCGCTGGCGGAGTTGCCGACACCCGACAGACTGGCAAAAGATACCCGACTGATTGTGCTCGACTTGCCAAGTCTCGACTGGCGCCTGCAAGCCCCCCAGGGTCCGCAGACGCTGGTACTGCGTATCAGTCGCCTGCAAGCACGCCAACACCTGGGCGACAACCTGCCGCCGCATCTGAGCCTGCTGTGGAGCGACCCGCCACTGGAACGCCAGTTACGCCTGACCCGAATCCTGCTGCCCCAGATCAAACGGGTCGGCGTGCTGTACGACGGTCACAGCGAATTTCTGCTCAACGAGCTGCGCCATGCCGCTCACCCGTTAGGGCTGGAGGTGGTTTCCCAGCGCTGGGAAAACATCCACGACAGTCGCCCCTTGCAAGCCTTGCTCAATAACAGTGATGTACTGCTGGGGTTCGATGACCCGGGTCTGTACAACCCGAAAACCGCAAAAAACCTGTTGCTGAGCAGTTATTCGCGACAACTGGCGCTGATCGGCCCCAACGCCGGTTTCGTCAGGGCCGGCAGCCTGGCCAGCACCTACAGCGATCAAAGCGATTGGCTGGCCATTCTCGACGAGTTGCTCGACCAGTCGCCGGCCACCTGGCCACGCACCTATTACCCGAGCCGCTTCAAAGTCTCAAGCAACCCGCAGGTGGCTCGTTCTTTAGGTATCGAGCAAATAAACGACGCATCTGTCGCAACGCTGTTGGCTGAAGGAGAACGCCGCCCATGACCTTCCGTCGCCGTTGGGACATCAATACCCGGACCCAGCTCATCAGCCTCGGCCCTGCCCTGTTGCTGACGTTATTGTTGATCAGTTTCTTTACCTTCGTGCGGATTCAGGATCTGCGCCAGGAACTCAACCACACCGGCCAGCTCATCGCCAACCAACTGGCCCCGGCCACCGAATACGGGGTCATTTCCGGCAACAATGAAGTGCTGGAAAGCCTGCTCAAGGCCACGCTGGCCACCACCAATGTACGTTTCCTGGAAGTCCAGGACAGCGCCAACCGGATACTGGTGTACGTCGAACAACCGTCGGCCAGCCATAACCATCCACCTCAAGTCGAGGTGTTTCAGGCACCGGTGCGGCTGCAACGAGTCCCGCTGCACAATGAGTTTTTCCAGAACAATAAAACCCCTGGCAACGC
The DNA here is from genome assembly GCF_050280625.1 of Pseudomonas sp. NPDC089569. Lineage (NCBI taxonomy): Bacteria > Pseudomonadati > Pseudomonadota > Gammaproteobacteria > Pseudomonadales > Pseudomonadaceae > Pseudomonas > Pseudomonas sp. NPDC089569. Next base: position 1,691 of record NZ_JBNNVQ010000029.1, on the reverse strand, counting down.
CACCGAGGATTACCTGGGACGAGTGATCGTCGGTCTGTCCAGCGATGCGTTCAATCAGCGCCAGCAGGAGATCCTGCTCAAGGCCGCGATCCTCGCGCTGTTCGCCCTGCTGTTTACCTTCGTACTCGCCAGACGCCTGGCGGGCAGCCTGTCACAGCCGATTCGCGACATCGGCAATGCCGTCAAGGCGATCCAGGACGGCAACTACAAAACGCCCCTGCCCATCGTCGACGACACCGAACTGGGCGCCCTGTCGCAACACATCAACAACCTTGCCAGCGGTCTCGAACAAGCCAGCCGCGAACAGCAGCAGGCCATGGCGCAGTTGATCCAGACTCGCGAAGAAGCGGAAAAGGCCAACAACGCAAAATCCGACTTCCTTGCCATGATGAGTCACGAACTGCGCACGCCCATGAACGGCGTGCTGGGCATGTTGCAGTTGCTGGAAACCACCGAAATGACCGAGGAACAGGTCGAATACGCAGCGCTGGCATCGGAGTCCACCGAGCACTTGCTCAAGGTGATCAACGATATTCTCGATTTCTCGCGCATCGAGCGCTCGGAACTGGAGCTGGAACATATTGCCTTCAACCTCGCCGACCTGATCGGCAGCTGCGCCCAGTCCTTCCAGCACAGCGCCGCACAACGCAAGCTCGACCTTCAATTGCTGATACCCCAGGACATGCGCCGGTTGCAGGTACTGGGCGATCCGACGCGTATCCGGCAGATTCTGGTCAACCTGATCGGCAATGCGCTGAAGTTCACTGAACAGGGCCGTGTGTCCATCGAAGCACAGTGGCAATCGCTGGATCACGAGCTGCTGTGGTTTACCTGTTCCGTGCGCGATAGCGGGATAGGTATCGCAGCCGACAGCCTGGAGTTGATGTTCAACGCGTTTCAGCAGGCCGACAGTTCCATTTCAAGGCGCTACGGCGGCACGGGGCTGGGCCTGCCCATTGCCCGCACCCTCGCCGAGCGCATGGGCGGCACCCTGCGCGCCCAGAGCGAAGAAGGTCGTGGTTCGGTGTTCACACTGGAAATCCCGCTGGCCCTGCATCAGCAGCCCGCGCCCGTGCCCGTGCCGCGGATAGCCGCGGGCAATGGCGACGGCGAAGGCCGCAAGGTGTTGCTGGTCGAAGACAATCCGGTCAATCAGACAGTCATCGAAGCCATGTTGCGCAGCCTGGGTTTTACCGTCAGCCTGGCCGCCGATGGCGCACAGGCGGTGCGCAGTGCCGAGAGCCTGATTTTCGAAGCGGTCCTGATGGACTGCCGGTTACCGATCATTGACGGCTACGAAGCGACCCGGCAGATCCGCCAACTGCCCGGCTGCACCGACCTGCCGATCATCGCCCTGACCGCCAATGCCCTGCAGGGCGACCGCGAAGCCTGCTTGTCGGCGGGTATGAACGATTATCTGGCCAAGCCTTTCAAACGTACCGATCTGCAACAAATTCTGCAGCGATGGGTGCAGTAATACAGGCCTTTCGAGCATCTGCGACTGGCGTGAAAGGCGAAAGTGCGGCAGTCTTAGGCACCCGTACAAGCCCGAAAAGGGGCTTGAATAAAAATTTCAGTGCACAAGTGTACATTCATATCGTACTGCCCTGAACGTGGCGTTGTATCAGGAACGCGTGGCTGAGCTTCAGGCTCAGCAGGAAGAGGGCGTTCTCGATGCGGCGCAAATGGAC
>NZ_JBNNVQ010000028.1:0-60844 GCF_050280625.1 Pseudomonas sp. NPDC089569 | reverse complement strand
GATGCGTGCGGTGCTCAACCCCCACACCCTGGAAAAGATGCCCACGGTCAAAGCCTGGCTGCAACATGCGAGCTCACGACACTCCAGAAAAAATTCTGAAAGCCACTATCGATCCACTGGTTGGCGCTCAGCCATTCCAGGGTCGCGAGCTGGCATTCCAGTTGGGTCTGGAAGGCAAGCAAGTTGCCCAGTTCGCCAAGATCTTCGTAGGTCTGGCCAAACTGTTCCAGGATCACGATCTGGCCCTGCTGGAAGTGAACCCGCTGGTGATCAAGGCTGACGGCGATCTGCACTGCCTGGACGCCAAGATCAACATCGACGCCAACGCCATGTACCGTCAGCCAAAGCTGAAGACTTTCCACGATCCGTCGCAAGACGATCCGCGCGAAGCGCACGCTGGCAAGTTCGAACTGAACTACGTGGCGCTGGAAGGCAACATCGGTTGCATGGTCAACGGTGCCGGTCTGGCCATGGGTACCATGGACATCGTCAACCTGCACGGCGGCAAGCCAGCCAACTTCCTTGACGTGGGCGGCGGTGCTACCAAAGAACGCGTTACCGAAGCCTTCAAGATCATCCTGTCCGACACCAACGTCGCTGCAGTACTGGTCAACATCTTCGGCGGCATCGTTCGTTGCGACATGATTGCCGAAGGCATCATCGGCGCAGTGAAAGAAGTCGTCGTGAAAATCCCGGTTGTTGTTCGCCTTGAAGGCAACAACGCTGAGCTGGGCGCTAAAGTACTGGCAGAAAGCGGTTTGAACATCATCGCTGCTACCAGCCTGACCGACGCTGCTCAACAAGTCGTTAAAGCTGCGGAGGGCAAATAATGAGCGTCCTGATCAATAAAGACACCAAAGTTATCGACCTCATCGCCGAGGGTGCGGCGCATCTGCTTGCGCATCGCTTCGTCGCCCGAAAGGCTGCCGGTGACCTGGCCGCCGTTGCGCCCGGTGGCGCCCCAGCCGATCTTGTGGCTTTCGACAATCGCGACCTTCAGGCCTTTTTCAGCCAGCTCGACGGCGGTGGCGACGCCGGTGAAACCGCCGCCGATGATGACCACGTCAACCTTGTGCCGACCTTGCAGGGTCGGGTAGTCGGTTTCCTGGTTGAGGGTGGCGGTGTAATAGGAATTGCAGCGTTGTTGAGTCATGACAATGTCCGGGGAAATCTGGGAGTGATTCGATGCACCCTCTGTAGGAGCGAGCATGCTCGCGATGGACGTCAACGGTTACGCTGGCTGTCTGACACCCAGCGGCGTTCTTCAGTCCATCGCGAGCAGGCTCGCTCCTACAGGGATTGGTGTTGAATGGCGAAACGGCTCAGGCTTCGGTCAGGTACCAGCGCCAGTCCTGCTCGCCCACTTCGGCCATGAACTGCCGGTATTCGGCACGTTTGACCGCCAGATAAACCCCGAGGAATTCCTGCCCCAGTGCATCCCGTGCCCAACTGGAGTTTTCCAGTGCCGTCAGCGAGGTCAGCCAGTCGGTGGGCAGCAACTGCTTGGCTTGTGCGTAGCCGTTGCCTTCGACCGGTTCGCCGGGATCGAGGTCTTCGCTGATGCCGCGATGAATGCCGGCCAGGATCGCCGCAGCCGCCAGGTACGGGTTGGCATCCGCGCCGCAGATACGGTGTTCGATGTGGCGGCTGTTGGCCGGACCGCCCGGCACGCGCAGGCTGACCGTGCGGTTGTCGACGCCCCAGGTCGGCGCCAGCGGTGCATAGCTGTTGGCCTGGAAACGCCGGTAGGAGTTGGCGTTGGGGCAGAACAGCAGCAGCGAGTCGAGCAGCGAGGCCAGCATGCCGCCGACAGCGGTGCGCAGCAGTGGGGTTCCGGCCGGATCTTCGGATGCAAACAGATTGCGGCCTTCGGCATCGGCGATGCTCACATGCATGTGCATGCCGGTGCCCGCCAGGTCATCGAAGGGCTTGGCCATGAAGGTGGCGCGCATGCCGTGCTTGTGGGCGATGGCTTTCACCAGGCGCTTGTAGCGCACCGCCTGGTCCATCGCGAGCAGGGCATCACCGTGTTCCAGGGTGATTTCCACTTGCCCCGGGGCGTACTCGGAAATCGCCGTGCGTGCCGGAATGTCGTGCAGTTTGCAGGCCGCATAGAGGTCGGCGAGGAAGGGTTCGATCTGCTCCAGTTCGCGCAGGCCGTAGACCTGGGTGTGGCGCGGTCGGCCACCATCGGCGTCCAGTGCCGGTTGTGGTCGGCCGTTGTGATCGCGCTTGGCATCGAGCAGGTAGAACTCCAGTTCACAGGCCATCACTGGGTAGTAACCCTCGGCTTTCAGACGGTCGATCACCTTGATCAGCAAGTGGCGCGGATCGGCGATGCTCGCCGGCATGCCTTCCTGCGGGTGCATGCTGACCTGTACCGCCGCCGTTGGAATCTGCCGCCACGGCAGGCGCACCAGGCTGCCTTCAAGCGGATAGGCGCGGCAATCGATATCGCCCACATCCCACACCAGGCCGGAGTTCTCGACGTCCTCGCCCTGCACGGTCAGGCCGAGAATGGTGCTGGGCAGCGGGCGGCCGCTTTCATATACCGCCAGCAGTTCTTCGCGGTGCAACAGCTTGCCGCGCGGCACGCCGTTGGCATCGAGAATGAACAGCTCGATCATGTCGATATCAGGGTTGTTGGCCAAAAAGCGTTGGGCATCTTCAAGGGCTGCGAATTTCATTGTTCGTCACTCACGTTGGCGTCCCGTGGACGCGCGGATTCAGGCCACGAAACGACGACGGACGAAGATCCGGTGCGTTGTGGCAGCGATAGCGAAAAAGAGAGGGCTCGGAGAAAGAATCAGCCGAGCAGGAGGCTATCCGGCGGACGTGCGGAGTGACGCAGTTTTGAGCGGCGCAGGGCCATGGGCAGGTTGACGATGCGTTTCATGCGCCAATACCGTCCATGGCCAACAGCGAGGTGGCCAGTGTCGAGACTTCCAGCAAGGGGTGCTCTGACGGTGAAGTACGCATGACTCGTCTTTCCAGCAGGGAAAATCGTCGGAGGCAGTCGAACTGCCATCCGGGAGTGACTGGATACTAAGGGGTGAACGTTACGCAAGTAAATATCTAAAAACGACATGATTTGCGTAATGCGCAAAAAATACCCACATAAAAACAATAAATGCGCAACAAAGTAACCGTGTTTTAGCGCATCAGATAAATGCTCAGTCCCGCCAGTGCGCAGCCGATCAGCACCTCGATCACCGTGCGCTTGAACCGGAGCAGGGCGATGGCGGCTGCGATGGCGATCAGCAATGAAGGCCAATCCAGTTGCGCGCCCAAGCCCTTGGGCCAGAGTACGTGGTAAGCGAAGAAGCACGCCAGATTGAGAATCACGCCGACCACGGCCGCAGTAATCGCCGTCAGCGGTGCGGTGAAGGTCAGTTCGTTGTGTGTCGATTCCACCAACGGTCCGCCCGCGAGGATGAACAGGAACGAAGGCAGGAAGGTGAACCAGGTCACCAGCATCGCCGCGACCGCACCGGCAACAAATGCCTGCTCCGGGCCGAACACCGGATGGACATAGGCGCCGATGAAGCCGACGAAGGCGACGATCATGATCAGCGGGCCGGGGGTGGTTTCACCCAGCGCCAGGCCATCGATCATTTGCGTCGGCGTCAGCCAGCCATAGTGGCCGACCGCGCCTTGATACACATAGGGCAGCACGGCGTAAGCACCGCCGAATGTCAGCAACGCGGCCTTGGTGAAGAACCAGCCCATCTGCGTCAGCGTGCCTTCCCAGCCGAACAGGGCAGTGAGCGTGGCCATCGGCAGTGTCCACAACAGTGCGCCGATGAACAGCAGACGCAGCAGTTTCCCGGTTTTGAAGCGGGCGTGTGCGGGGGGCGGCGTGTCGTCGTCGATCAGGGCGGGGCCAAAGGATTTTTGCGCAGCACCGTGGCCACCGGTCCGGAAGCTTTCCGGTGCCAGGCGCCCGCCGGCGTAACCGATGACGGCCGCGCCCAGCACGATCAGCGGAAACGGCACGTTCAGGACGAAAATGGCCACGAAAGACGCGGCGGCAATGCCCCACAACCAGGCGTTTTTCAGCGTCCGGGAACCGATTCGATGCGCGGCCTGGACGACGATGGCGGTGACCGCAGGCTTGATGCCATAGAACAGGCCGGTCACCACCGGCACGTCACCGAAGGCGATGTACACCCAGGACAGGGCGATCAGAATCAACAGCGACGGCAACACAAACAGCGCGCCGGCGATCACGCCACCCCAGGTGCGGTGCATCAGCCAGCCAAGGTACGTCGCCAGCTGCTGGGCCTCGGGACCGGGCAGCAACATGCAGTAGTTCAACGCATGCAGAAAGCGTCGCTCGGAGATCCAGCGACGGCGCTCGACCAGTTCCTGATGCATGATCGAGATCTGCCCGGCCGGGCCGCCAAAACTGATGAAGCCGAGCCTGAGCCAGAAAATGAAGGCTTGCCGCAGGCTGACAGGGGCGGGTTTGGACAATGGCTGATCGGCAGGTGTGAGGCTCAAGCGTGGGTCCTTGTGCAGAAGCGCCGTGAGCCTGAAACAGTAGCCATGATGCAGCGGTTTGGATAGTCGGTTATGGCGGTGTCACTTCCCAGCGCTTGATGGCGGATCGGTCGCTGTCGCGGGCATCGACCCAGCGCGAGCCATTGCTCAGGTCTTCGCGCTTCCAGAACGGGGCGTCGGTTTTCAGGTAGTCCATGATGAACGCGCAGGCATCGAAAGCGGCATGGCGGTGCTGGCTGCTGACGCCGACAAACACGATGGGCTCGCTGATCGACAATTGGCCGATGCGATGCACCACCGTGACCGCCTTCAATGGCCAACGGGCCTTGGCATCGTCGATGATCCTGTGCAGGGCGCGTTCGGTCATGCCGGGGTAGTGCTCCAGAAACAGGCCGGCCACGTCCTGGCCGGCATTGATGTCACGCACGTAGCCCACGAAGTTGACCACGGCTCCGACACCAGGGTCGTTGGCGCGCAGGCTGTCGATCAGGCGAGCGGTGTCGAACCTTTTGTACTGGACGCTGACGCTCATGTTTCAGCCCCCGGTGACCGGTGGGAAAAAGGCGATCTCATCGAAGTCTTCTATCGCCTGGTCCGGTTGGCACAATTGCTGGTTGAGTGCGCACATCAGGTTGCGTTCCCCGAGCACGTCGTGCCACACCTCACCGCGAGCCATCAGCAATCGGCGCACGTCCTCGATGGTCTTGAGGCCTGTCGTCAGGGGCAGCTTTTCACCCCCAAGGTCCAGTTGTTCTCGATAACGGGCGAAGTAGTTGATCAGTATCATTGCGCGTCCTCGTAAATGAATTGGCCTGAGCGACCCCCTTGTTTGGCGAGCAGGCGGATATCGTCGATGACCATGCCACGGTCCACTGCCTTGCACATGTCGTACAGGGTCAGGGCGGCCACGCTGACGGCGGTCAAGGCTTCCAGCTCGACACCGGTCTGGCCCTCGACCCTGCAGGTGCCGACGATTTTCACGCTGTCCGGCGGGCAGGCCTTGAGCTCGACGCGGATCGAACTGAGCAGCAGCGTGTGGCACAGCGGGATCAGCTCACTGGTTTTCTTCGCCGCCATGATCCCGGCGATGCGCGCCACGGCAAACACATCGCCCTTGGGGTGGCCGTCGCTCTGGATCAGCGCCAGTGTCTGTGGGCGCATGCGTACCCAGGCCTGGGCCCTGGCTTCGCGTTGGGTCGATTGCTTGTCGCTGACATCGACCATGTTGGCGTGGCCCTGGCTGTCGAGGTGGGTCAAGCCACCGGGCTGTGTATCGGAAGGGGTTGTCACGGGTTACTCCTGCGCCGGTCAGCGCGGTTGATCGTCTGGAGGCATCATGCCGGGCTGTAAATGCGCGGTGCGTTGCGATGGGGCACATGGATCAGGTTGAGGCGATGCCGGATGGCCCACTGCACGGTCAGTGCGGTCGGGGCCGACAGGCTGACCAGCGTGCCGAGCCTGGCCCTGACCGCCTTGTGAATGAGTTCCAGGCTGCAACGGCTGGTGACCACGGTGAAGCCCACGCGAGTGTCGATGCCGGCCTGCTGCAGGGCGCCGATCAACTTGTCCAGCGCGTTGTGGCGACCGATGTCCTCACGGCAGATCAGCGCGTTGCCGTGTGCGTCGAAGTACAGTGCCGCATGCAGCGCACCGCTGCTGCGGGCCATTTGCTGGGCCTGTTCGATGCGCTCGCGAATGCCGCTGAACTGTTGCGCCGGGGGCAGTGCGACGGGTTCCAGAATCTGCAGTTTCGGCAGGGCCTGCTCCAGGGCTTGTACACCGCACAAACCGCACCCGCTGGTGCCGGCCATTTGTCGACGATGATTTTTCAGGGCCCAGAACGCCCGGTTGGAAATCTGCACATCGGCCTGGACGGCCTGATCAAAATGGCTCAGGCGCACATCGTGGATTTCACTCTGATCCTTGACGATGTCGTTGCTGACGCTGAACCCCCGGATGAAGTCTTCGAGGTTGCCCGGCGAGACCATCATCACCGCCTGGCTCAGGCCGTTGTAGGTGATCGCCAGGGCAATCTCCGCCGCCAGTGCGGCATGCGAGAGGGGCAGGCCGTTTTCGTACTCGCGAAAGTTAACGTTCAGTGGCATCGGTGCCGGGGCGTTTGTTTCACTCTCATCAATGGATTGTTCAACTGGACACACCATGAAAAGTACCTCGGAACGCTGAATTGAGTTCAGGCTACGGGCAACTTGTTAGTGCGTCCAATCGCTTGTTCCGATGCACTGATTGGTGATGTCTATCGCTCTGTCAAAGTGATCTCTACTTATATTTGTTTAATGAAGGATCAGTGCTTTTGAGCAAATAACTGTTTGGCTTCGGCGAAACACTTCTCGGCAATCGCCGAGCGCGGTTCGGTCTTGCGCATCACCAGGCCCAGAGGCGCGAGCACGCTGGCATCGGGCAGTTCGATGAACGACAGGTGCTCGATAGGCTCTTCCAGTCCGCTGTCCAGCGGCATGACGGCGCAGCAGAAGCCTTCGTGAATGGCCTGCAGCAGCTGGTAAGTCGAATCGCTTTCCATGATCGGCTGCGGGTTGAGCCCCCGGCTGCGGAAGCTCAGGTCGATGGACTTGCGGTAGTGCATGCCGTTGCTGAGCATGCCCAGGGGCAGTTCGGCGGCATCTTCCCAGCTCATCTGGGGGCTGTCGAAATGGAAGTGGCGGGTGTCGTACAGCAGGCCGACGCGGGTCTCGCCGATCTCGAAAAACTCGAAGTAGTTGGGATTGACGTGATCGAGGTAGCACACGCCGAGGTCCAGTTGATTGTTGCCCAGGCTCTCGATGATCTGGTCGGAACTCAAGGAAGACAGGCTGAACTTGAGTTCGGGAAAGCTGTGGGACAGGCCCTTGATGTAACTGACGGGGTTGAAGCTGCTCAGCGGCACCAGGCCCAGGCGCAGGTTACCCACCAGTTGGCCGCGGCACGCTGCGGCTTCGGCGAACAATCCGTCGTGGGCCGCCAGCAGGGTCTTGGCCCAGGCCAATACCCGTTCGCCGGCCTGGGTGAATCCTTCGAAACGCTGGCCGCGGGTGACCAGTTCGAGGTCCAGTTCATCCTCCAGGTTGCGCAGGCGCATCGACAGGGTCGGCTGGGTGATGTGGCAGCGCGCGGCGGCCTGGCCGAAATGGCGGGTCTGCTCCAGGGCGATCAGGAACTTGAGTTGTTTGATGTCCATGACGGCACCTGCTGCTGGAAGGGAAGAAGAGATAAGTATTGTCGCGGGTGCCCAGGACACAAGTCGGGCAAGGTGCGGGGAAAGATCCCATTGTCTTTGGATATCGTCCAATCGTTGCTGTTTAAGAGGTTATCGATGGTCTCTATCAATGAATGTTTTTTAACTGGAGAAGGTAATAGACAGGCTCGATAGTGCGGTCGATTAGAGTGATTAGACAGCACTTGTTCGGCAGTCTTAGTCTCTGGAAGTTAGTTAATCGATACCTGCCGGAGAGTCCCATGAGTGTTAAACCGGATGCATTGTTTATACCGTTGAATATTGCCGTGCTGACGGTGAGTGATACCCGTGAATATGCCAACGACACGTCCGGCCAGTTGCTGGTCAGTCGTCTGCTGGAGGCGGGTCATACGCTCAGCGAGCGCAATTTGCTCAAGGATGATCTGTACAGGATCCGCGCGCAGGTGGCGACCTGGATTGCCGATGACAACATCCAGGTCGTCCTGATCACCGGCGGCACCGGCTTCACCGGGCGCGACAGCACACCCGAAGCGGTGGCTTGCTTGCTGGACAAACAGATCGAGGGTTTCGGCGAGTTGTTCCGGGCAATCTCCATCCTCGACATCGGCACCTCGACCGTGCAGAGCCGGGCGCTGGCCGGGTTGGCCAATGGCACGTTGGTGTGCTGCCTGCCCGGCTCCACCGGTGCCTGCCGCACGGCCTGGGAAGGCATTCTTGCCGAGCAACTGGACGCGCGGCATCGCCCGTGCAATTTCGTCCCGCACCTCAAGTCCGTGCAGGCCTGCGGGTCACGCGGCTAAGTGGGAGGGCTTCAACAGGGTGTCATGACTTGATGCCCTTTTCGCGAGCAGGCTCGCTCCCACAAGTGCAGATCCCTTGTGGGAGCGAGCCTGCTCGCGAGGCGGTCGATCAAGTCAGCACGAAATCCACCGGCTCCAGCAGTGGCGGCAGTTCGGTCGCGCCCAGTGCCGCCAGGACATCGCGCTCGATGATGCGCACCAGCGCATCGGTGGGCAGCTGGTTTTCACCACGGCCGAACGGGTCTTCCAGCTCATCGGCAATCGCGTCCAGACCGAAAAAGGTGTAGCTGACAATGGCCGTGAAAATGGGTGTCAGCCAGCCCAGGGGTTCGGCCATGGCAAACGGCAGCAGAATGCAGAACAGGTAGATGGTCCGGTGCAGCAGCAGGGTGTAGGGAAACGGCAACGGCGTGTTTTTGATCCGCTCGCAAATGGCTTGCACCTGGGTCATGCGGGTCAGGTGATTGGCCATGAGCGTGAAGCGCCATTCATTGATCGCGCCGGATTCGGCCAGTGCCGAGCACTGCTGGCCCACCTGCATCAGTATGCGCCCGCAGAGGTCTCCGGCGTTGTTCCTGGGCACCGGGTCGAGCCAGGGCCCGCTGGCGGCCAGTTCATTGTCCTTGCGCAGCCGGGCATTGAGCGCGTGGGCGAAACCACACAGGTTGCCGAGCAGGCGGTGGCGTTCATTGTTGTCCTTGATGACCTGGGTTTCCCGCGCCAGTGAGCGGATTTCCACCAGCAGGTCGCCCCACGCCTTGCGCGCTTCATACCAGCGGTCATAACAGGCGTTGTTGCGAAAGCTCATGAAGATCGACAGCGACAGGCCCAGCAGTGTGAAGGGCGTGGCGCTGACCTTGGAGAAGTAACTCGAATGCCAGGTTTCGACGAAGACGATGGCCGAGGCCAGCAGCGTCACCATCAGGCTGCGCCAGGCGATGCGCTTGGCAATCGAACCCTTGAGCGACGTCAGGACGCCGATCAGATTGGGCTTGGGTCTGACGATCATGGTTTCAGCCGCCTGTCATGTTCATGAAGCGCACGACCTGCACATCATCGTTCACTTCAAAGTTGTGCCGATAAGGCTTGAGCTTCATCGCTTCGATAATAGCGCTCTCAAGGCGTTCAGGCTGTCCGGGATGGCTGCGCAATACGGCCTTGAGATCGGCGCTGTGTTCGTTGCCCAGGCACAACAACAGACGACCTTCCACAGTCAGCCGCACCCGATTGCAGGTGCCGCAGAAATTGTGGCTGTGGGGCGAAATGAACCCCAGGCGAATATGCGGTGCCTCGGCCAGGCGCCAGTAGCGCGAAGGGCCCTGGGTCGACTCGGCGGAGTCCATCAAGGTGTAGCGTTGGGCAATGCGCTCACGAACCTGTGCGCTGGAAAAGAACGACTCTGCGCGGCTGTGTTCACTGATGCTGCCCAGCGGCATCTCCTCGATGAAGGAAATGTCGAGGTTGCGGTCGATGGCGAAGCTCACCAGGTCGTTGATTTCGTGATCATTGCGGCCCTTCATCACCACGCAGTTGAGTTTGGTATTGCGAAAACCCGCCTTGCCGGCGGCATCGATGCCCTTGATGACCTGTGCCAGATCGCCGGTGCGGGTCAGCTCACGAAAACGCTGCGGGTCCAGGCAATCGAGGCTGATATTGAGGCGCTTGACTCCGGCCTCGAACAGGGGAACGGCAAGCCTGGCCAACTGCGAGCCGTTGGTGGTCAGGCACAATTCGCGCAGGCCGGGCAGGGCGGCGATCTTGCCGCACAGTTGCACCACGCCTGGACGAATCAGTGGCTCGCCCCCGGTCAGGCGGATTTTGCGGGTACCCAGCGCGACGAAGCGTTGCGCCACCTGGTAGATCTCTTCCAGGGTCAGCACCCGTTGGCGCGGCAGGAATTGCATGTCTTCGGCCATGCAATACACGCAACGAAAATCGCAGCGATCGGTGACCGACATGCGCAGATAGTCCACGCGCCTTGCGAACCCATCGATCAAGACTCGTTCCGACATGACGTCCTCACTTGGCAGTGCACGCAACTCATGGATAGTGCGCGATTAACGGATTTGTTGAGCGCAGGCTAAGAGCAACTTCAAGGGGCGTCCAATCACTATTAATAACCGGTTGATCGACAGGCTCTATGATGAACTTCTTTTATTCGAAAGTTTGTTTTTTAGTTTCGTAACTATTTGATGTTGTTATAAAAATATCCGTGATAGATCGTTTCGATAATGCGGTCATTAATAGCGATTAGACAATATTCAAACCCGATTCATATCCTTCTCTCGCAGTTTGATCAACGACCCCGATCGGGTCGAAGCCTGTGTGCATTGTCGGAGAAGCAGCATGTCTCAAGTCGACCGTTACAAACCCTACAAAGGTGCCGCCGCCGGTTGGGGCGCGCTCATCGCCGTCACCAAGAACTGGCTGGGCAGCGAAAATGCCCTGAAGAACATTCGCATGATGCTCAAGACCAACCAGAACGGCGGCTTCGACTGCCCCGGTTGCGCCTGGGGCGAGTCGCCGGAAAACGGCATGGTCAAGTTCTGCGAAAACGGCGCCAAGGCGGTGAACTGGGAGGCGACCGGGCGCTTGGTCAACCCGGCCTTCTTCAACAAGTACAGCGTCTCGACCCTGGCCGAACAAAGCGACTACTGGCTGGAGTATCAGGGGCGGTTGACGCATCCGATGCGCTACGACGCAGCCACCGATCGTTATGTCGAGACCACCTGGGATGAAGCGTTCGCCCTGATCGCCCGGCATCTCAATGCCCTGGAGTCGCCGAACCAGGCCGAGTTCTACACCTCGGGCCGGGCCAGCAACGAGGCGGCGTTTCTCTATCAGCTGTTCGTTCGCGCCTATGGCACCAACAACTTTCCCGATTGCTCCAACATGTGCCACGAGGCCAGTGCGGTCGCCATGATCGAAAGCCTGGGCGTGGGCAAGGGCACCGTGGTGTTTGACGATCTGGAACATGCCGACGCGATTTTCGTGATCGGCCAGAACCCCGGCACCAACCATCCGCGGATGCTCGAACCGCTGCGCGAAGCGGTCAAGCGCGGGGCCCAGGTGATCTGCATCAACCCGCTCAAGGAGCGTGGCCTGGAGCGTTTCCAGCATCCGCAGCACCCGATCGAAATGCTGCTCAACGGTTCTGAACCGACCAACACCGCGTACTTCCGCCCGGCGCTGGGCGGCGACATGGCGATCATGCGCGGCATGGCCAAGTTCCTCTTGCAGTGGGAGCGCGAAGCCCAGGCCACGGGTGGCGAGCCGGTGTTCGACCACGCGTTCATCGCCGAGCACACCTCGGGCCTGGACGCCTATCTGGCCGAGGTCGATGGCACCGCGTGGTCACACATCGAGCAGCAGTCGGGCATGTCCCTGGCCGATATCGAGCTGGCTGCGCGCATGTATGCCCGGGCCGAACGCGTCATCATGTGCTGGGCGATGGGCCTGACCCAGCACACGCATTCGGTGCCGACACTGCAGGAAGTCATCAACCTGATGTTGTTGCGCGGCAACGTCGGTCGCCCCGGCGCCGGTCTGTCCCCGGTGCGCGGCCACAGCAACGTGCAGGGCGACCGCACCATGGGCATCAATGAACTGGCGCCCACCGAGCTGCTCGATGCGCTGGAAGAGCGTTTTTCCTTCAAGCCGCCACGGGAGCATGGCCACAACACGGTGATGGCGATCTCGGCCATGGAGCAGGGGCGGGCCAAGGTGTTCATCGGCCTGGGCGGCAACTTCGCCCAGGCCACTCCCGACACCCCGCGCACCCACGCCGCGCTGCGCAATTGCGAGCTGACCGTGCACATCGCCACCAAGCTCAATCGCAGCCATCTGGTGACCGGTCGGGAGGCGCTGATTCTGCCGTGCCTGGGCCGTACCGACATCGATATCCAGGCCGAAGGACCACAGGGCGTCACCGTGGAAGACACCTTCAGCATGATCCACATTTCCCATGGCCAACTGAAACCCAAGTCCAAACACCTGCGCTCCGAACCCGCGATCATTGCCGGGATCGTCGCCGCGACACTGGGCAATCATCCGATCGACTGGAATTGGGCCGTCGGTGACTACAGCCGTATCCGCGACCTGATCGCCGAGACCATTCCAGGCTTCGAGGACTTCAATCGCAAGTTGTTGCATCCCGGTGGTTTCTACATGGGCAACAATGCGGCCGAGCGCATCTGGAAAACCGCGAGCGGCAAGGCGCAATTCACCCCGAGCGTGTTGCCTGCACACCTGATCAGCGAAGGCGTGCGCAATCTGCCGGTCAAACCGCATCTGATCCTGCAGACCATGCGTTCCCACGATCAGTACAACACTACGCTCTACGGTCTCGACGACCGCTATCGCGGGGTCTATGGCATGCGCGACGTGGTGTTTGCCAATGAGCAGGACATCCGCCGGCTCGGCTTCGAGCCGGGGCAGAAGGTCGATCTGGTGGCGCTGTGGGACGATGAACGTGAGCGTCGGGTCAGCGGCTTCACCCTGATCGCCTATGACATCCCGGCGGGGCAGGCCGCAGCGTATTACCCGGAGACCAACCCGCTGGTGCCGCTGGAAAGCTACGGTGACCGCACGTTCACGCCGACCTCCAAATTCGTCGCCATCCGGCTGGAAGCGGCCCGTGCAAGCAGTCTGATTTCCACCTCGGCTGCCTAGCGAATGCAGGGCGCCGCTTGCGCGCCGTCCTGCTGAAGTTTTTTCGAATTGTGTTGGCTGCAGGCCCCACGGCCTGACGGTGGCCCGGCCGTGCGCCACCGTTTTGCAGCGACGATGAGGATTTCGACATGTTCAATCTGCAGGCACTGGACCTGGCGCGGATACAGTTCGCGTTCACGGTTTCGTTCCACATCATCTTTCCCGCCATCACCATCGGGCTGGCGAGTTTCCTGGCGGTACTCGAAGGGCTGTGGCTCAAGACCCGCAACGATACTTACCGGGATCTCTATCACTTCTGGTCGAAGATCTTTGCCGTCAATTTCGGCATGGGCGTGGTTTCCGGTCTGGTGATGGCCTACGAGTTCGGCACCAACTGGAGCCGTTTTTCCGATTTCGCCGGCAGCATCACCGGTCCCCTGCTGACCTATGAAGTGCTCACTGCATTTTTCCTCGAAGCCGGGTTCCTCGGGGTGATGTTGTTCGGCTGGAACCGGGTAGGGCGGGGGCTGCACTTTTTCTCGACGGTGATGGTCGCCATTGGCACCTTGATCTCGACCTTCTGGATCCTGGCTTCCAACAGCTGGATGCAGACACCCCAGGGCTTCGAGATCGTCGATGGTCGCGTGATGCCGCTGGACTGGCTGGCCATTGTGTTCAACCCGTCGTTCCCGTACCGCCTGGCGCACATGGCGATCGCCGCGTTCGTGGCCACGGCGTTTTTTGTCGGCGCCTCGGCAGCGTGGCATTTGCTGCGCGGCAATGACACCCGGCAAGTGCGCAAGATGCTGTCGATGGCGTTGTGGATGGCGCTGATCGTCTGCCCGATTCAGGCGGTGGTGGGCGACGCTCACGGCTTGAATACCCTGGAGCATCAACCGGCGAAAATTGCCGCCATTGAAGGGCACTG
The DNA here is from genome assembly GCF_050280625.1 of Pseudomonas sp. NPDC089569. Lineage (NCBI taxonomy): Bacteria > Pseudomonadati > Pseudomonadota > Gammaproteobacteria > Pseudomonadales > Pseudomonadaceae > Pseudomonas > Pseudomonas sp. NPDC089569. The sequence goes on along the minus strand of NZ_JBNNVQ010000028.1, from coordinate 46,752 downwards.
GGAAAACAACGGCAGCGAAGCCACGCCGCTGGTGCTGTTCGGTGTCCCCGACATGCAGGCCGAGAAGACCCGCTTCGCCGTCGAGATTCCTTATCTGGGCAGCCTGATCCTGACCCATAGCCTGGACAAGCAGATCCCGGCGCTCAAGAGCTTCCCCAGGGAAGACCGGCCCAATGCGACGGTCATTTTCTGGAGCTTTCGCGTCATGGCGGGCCTGGGCATGTTGATGGTGCTGGCCGGAGTGCTGGGCCTGGTGTTGCGGCGCAGCGGCGCGATCTACCGCCATCGCGGCTTCCTGCGCCTGATGCTGTGGATGGGCCCCAGCGGCCTGATCGCCATGCTGGCCGGCTGGATCACCACCGAAGTAGGGCGTCAGCCCTGGGTGGTGTATGGCCTGCAACGCACGGCCAATGCCGCCTCCAACCACAGCGTCACGCAGTTGAGCCTCTCGCTGGCACTGTTTGTGGTGATCTATTTCTCGGTGTTCACCGTGGGCATCGGCTACATGATGAAACTGGTGCGCAAGGGGCCGCAGCCGCATCACGGTCATTCGGTGCAGGACCATGGCGCGCAAGTGGTCACGCCACGCCGGCCATTGTCGGCGGACGCCGAAGTCCTCGAAACCGACGCCCGCGTCAATTGAAGAAGGGGAGTTGAGACATGGGTATTCAAGGTATCGACTTGTCGCTGATCTGGGGCGTGATCATCGCCTTCGGCGTGATGATGTACGTGATCATGGACGGCTTCGATCTGGGCTTGGGCATTCTGTTCCCCTTGATCCCGGATGCCAGGGAACGCGATGTGATGATGAACACGGTGGCGCCGGTCTGGGACGGCAACGAGACCTGGCTGGTGCTGGGTGGCGCGGCGCTGTATGGCGCGTTTCCGCTGGCCTATTCGGTGATTCTGGAAGCGCTGTACCTGCCGTTGATCCTGATGCTGTGCGGGCTGATTTTTCGCGGTGTGGCCTTTGAGTTTCGCTTCAAGGCCAGCCCGGAAAAACGTCATGTCTGGGACATGGCGTTCATTGGCGGTTCGCTCTTGGCGACGTTCGCCCAGGGTGTGGTGATCGGCACTTACATTGCCGGCATCCCGGTGGTCGACCGGCAGTTTGCCGGTGGCGCGCTTGACTGGCTGGCGCCGTTTCCGCTGTTCTGCGGTGTCGGGCTGATCGTGGCTTACGCCTTGCTCGGCAGCACCTGGTTGCTGGTCAAGACCGAAGGCATGCTGGAGTCGAAGATGCGCCTGTTCACCCGGCCCCTGGCCTGGTTGCTGCTGGCGGTGATCGGGGTGATCTGCGTGTGGACGCCACTGTTGCATCCGCAGATTGCCGCACGCTGGTTTGCCCATGCGCACCTCGCGTTGTTCGGTGCACTGGTGGTGCTGGCCCTGCTGGCGATGTGCGGCCTGCTCAAGACGTTGCGCCAACGCCACACCCATTGGCCGTTCGCCTTCACGCTGATGCTGGTGTTCCTGGGCTACATCGGCCTGGCGTTCAGTATCTGGCCGAACATCGTCCCGCCCTCCATCAGCCTGTGGTCAGCGGCGTCACCGGCCACCAGCCAGTTGTTCATTCTGATCGGCGCGCTGTTCATTCTGCCGATCATCCTGATGTACACGGTGTGGAGCTACTACGTTTTCCGCGGCAAAGTGAGGATTGGCGATGGCTACCATTGATAGGCAACAAGCGGCACCGGCACCTTGGTATAGGCGAGTCGGGTGGCTGGTGGTGATCTGGTCGGGGAGTGTGATGGCGTTGGGGGTGGTGGCCGAGGCATTGCGCCTGTTGATGCACGCCGCCGGGATGCGGTAGGAGCGAGCAGGCTCGCGATGGAGGTCAACGATAACGCGGGTAACCTGATACCCCGCGGAGCCCTGTCGTCCATCGCGAGCTTGCTCGCTCCTACAGGTTTTTGGGTGTTCGCCTGCTGCCCGTTTTTTATTGGGCGCCGAACATCACCGTCCAGTAGATCCCCGCGTCGCTCTTCGGATCGGTTGCATAGGCCGCACCCAGTTCCTTGAATTGCGGGTTCATCAGGTTGGCGCAGTGTCCGGGGCTGGCCAGCCAGCCATCGATCACCTTGCGCACGCTGTCCTGCCCGGCGGCGATGTTTTCACCGATCTGCTGGAAGTCGTAGCCGGCCAGTTCCGCACGATCGCCCGGGGTGCGCCCGTCGCGGTCCTTGTGATCGAAGTAATTGTTGTTGGCCATGCTGCGCGACTGGGCTTCGGCCGCGCTTGCCAGCGTGGCATTCCAGGCCAGTGGCGTGGTGGCGGCGAAGGATTGCGCGCCGCATTGGCGGGGGCGAGAACGCTCAGTATTGAGTTCGGCGAGCATTTTCTGGCCTTCGGCCTGCCAGTCGCCCAGGCGTGCGCTCAGCAGTGGCCGGGCGACGACGATGCGCCACTGGTTATCCTGGCGGCTGACGCCGACATCGACGAATTGCGGGTCCAGCACGATCTGGCAAAAACTTTCCTGGATCGCCTTCATCGCCGCCGCTGCATCGCGCGGCCCGCCCAGGCTGATCGCCTGCACGTTTTTCATCGGATACCCGGCCGTGGCCATCGTCTGCTGCAAATTGACGGCACCGGCGGCGCTCATTACAAGGCGCGGATCGGCCGCCAGTGGCGGCAGCTCCGAAGAGACCTGGCCGGCGCAACGCTGCACCTGGCTGCGATACTGGTTGATCGCTTCGATCAGTTGCAACTCGTCGCTCGCCAGCGCCGTGGCGGCGAACGACAGACCCAGTGAAACAACGGCAAGACGCACAGCGGATGACAGGAAATGCATGGAAATCCTCCTTGAGCGGACTGTGCCCATCATGCGCGAAATGCCCCCCTGCAAGGCAATGCATTTTTCCGCGATCTTGCACCCGGGATGCAATCATTTCACTACTACACTGAACCGATACTGCCCGCCGAGTCATCCGATCATGCGCCAGCACTGGATAATCACCTGCCTTGTCCTGACACTGCTTGCCGGCCCGGCCCTGGCCGACGAACAGGAGCAAAAGCAGAAAGTCGCCGAGGACAAGGCCGAAGTGCTGGAGCAGAAGGCCGCGCAAAAAGACAAACCCCCACCTGCGCCCGCGCCCAAGTCCGAAGCCATTACCCAGTCCGAAGTCCAGGCCGTCGACCCTGCCGGTGTCGCGCCGATGGATGACGCCATCACCTGCCTGGCCCGTTCCATCTATTGGGAAGCCAAGGGCAAGGAAGCGGCCGACATGGAGGCGGTCGCCAACGTGGTCATGAATCGCCTGGGCAAAGAGGGTTTTCCCGACACGGTGTGCGGCATCGTCAAGCAGGGTTCGGAAACCAAGAGCTGCCAGTTCTCCTGGTGGTGCGACGGCAAATCCGATTCGGTGCAGGAAGAAGCGCCTTACGCGATGGCCAAGGAAATCGCGCGCAAGGCGCTGAACAAGCAACTGCCGGACCGCACCGGCGGGGCACTGTACTTCCATGACCGCACGGTGCATCCGGATTGGGCCAAGGAGTACATCAATACCGTGGATATCGGTTTGTTCCGTTTTTACAAGCCCAAGGGCGGGGATGCGAAGTAGTGCAGACCCGCCTGGCCGTTGCCGGGCCACTAGAACTTCGCATAGTTCAGGGCATCGACAATCGCCGAACCGCCCAGGCCCGTCAGCGATAACAGCAACGCCCTGACCAGAGGTTCTTCGGAATAGCGCGAAAACGATCCGGTATTGAGCGTTGCGACGCGCTCGCGAATCATGCGGAATTTGTCGTAGTAGGGTGTGTCGGCAGCTGTTTCCAGCAAGTAGGCATCTATACGGAGCAAGGCTGTAGTGCGAGCCTTTTCCGCTGCCCGGCGCAGGGACAATGCGGAAAAAAGCAGGATCAGCGCAGTGAGCAGGTAGGTGATTACGATGCTCGGTGGTGTCGGCCAGTTATCGAACAGGCTGCTGCGCGAGGCCAACAGGATCAACATGACCAGTGTCGGGGCATAGATGAGACGACTGACGGCGGAGGTGCGCTTGGCGATCAGGTGTATGTCCACCCATTCGTCGATGCAGGGATGTTCAAACACTCCGAAGATTTTCTTGTGCTCAAGCTGCAACGTACCTGACCAGATTGCATGATGGTCACTCAGATGCCGGATGAACCGCTTAAGCAGAAGATTGGCATCGACCACCCAGAACACCAGAAGCTGAAAGGCCAGGGTGGGAACCAGCCAGCTCACCATCCACACTATCGATTCGCCGCGCACAGGAATTCTCTCCATTGGCCAGACAACGAAAAGCACGCTGGTGACGACTACGAAGATCCAGGTTGCCAGCAACGACCTGAGCATTCTTGCGCCGAAAGATCCGCAAACGCAGTGTTCACGCCAGAACGCCAGAACAGAAATTTTCTTGCGCCCGTCTGCGCAAACCTGGGCCGTCCTGTAGGTTCGTGACCAGTCTTCATTGGTTCTGAGCAATGGGAAAAAGATGTACATCAGCCCATGCCCAATCTCTTTGCACCATTGACGCGCTGTCCAGCCTTTGTCTTTTCCTCGGCGAATGAAACTTGAAATCTGGCCACACAAACTCACCTTGTGTTTGCGCGTCTGCATGCGCAGATGGAAGCTGGTTTCGATTTCGGCGGTGTTCACCCGCAGATTGCGCCAACCCCAGGCCAGTGCCGACAGGGATATGAGAACCGCGGCCAGCCGCAGCGCAACAGTCGGCCATGCGCTGATGCCCTCGAACAGGAACATCGGTTCTCCCAACCCCTCTCCGGTCAAGGTGGTACGCATTTGGTACGCCAGCATCAGGGCAAGGATGAAGACAACGAGAGGAACAACGATGTACCAGGTCGAGGCGTCGTAAACACGCATCGCTGTCCCCCCGACCGATTCGTCCGCGAGCAGTTTTTGTCTTTCCGAGCGCCGGACCAGATTCGAGGACACGATCCCTAGCAGGATCGATGCGAAAGAGAGCCAAAGAAACTCGGCATGCCAGAAACGAGTGGCGATGAATGCGCAAATGGCCGCGGTGATATACAACGACAAGGGGACCCCTCGAACCCAACGATGCGCAGAATTGCGGTCATCCAGCGGGGCTTCGATCCACCACCAGACCATGAACGCAGCGAGTATGAGCAGTGTGATTGCCAAAGGGCCGGCCCAGAAAAACGATTGGGCATTCTTGAACTGATTGCGAATGGCCTGGGACGTTTCGGGGTAGGGTGGCGGCGATTGATCCTGAAGGCATCGCAAAGCCATCAAGTCATGGGGGCGCAGGTTCTGCTCGGATCGCGACAGCAACGTCGGTGCTTCGCAATTTGCCGGACGGTTGCCGGTCAGCTGACTTGCCAGTGGTATAAAGCCGCTGATGCCGATTTCATAGATGCCGGGCGAGAGTAGCTCCGATTTTGAATAATCGAATTTGGCCCGCTTGGCATCAAATGGTTGTGGTGCCAATGCTGCAAGTACCGAAACGAATACCGCACTTTGCAGGCTATCGCGAAACGGTGGCACGTCCTGTTGCAACGCGCGTGTCAGGGTCAGGCCATACGGCGCGGCCAGTATCAGGTTGCGGGTGGTTTCTGCCTGACCCCGTTGCAACATGCGTGCGTCGAGATCAGTGGAAAAATAAAGTTTGTAGGGCATTCGGCTCTTGAGCGCCTGTAATGCCAATAGTTTGTCGTAGGCATCGACGCCCAGAATGCCGATGGCGCCGATACCGCTTTCACCGTTGCGTTGATAGTTCGCATCCACTTGTGCGATGTGGTCGGCCAGGCGACGCAGGTAATCAAGTTGTGAGTTGCCGTCGGCTTTCTCCAACGGGCTGAGATCGATCTTGGTGGGGTCTTTGCTGTCTTTGCCGGTTTCGGTGACATTGGCTTTGTCACCGGCCTCTTCCGGGAGCCGACCATCCAGGCCACGTAGATAGCTGTAGCGCAGAATCCACTGGTTGACACCCGCCGTTTCCTTTTCATCGCGAAGGTTGGCATCCTTGACAACCTGAGCCTTGAAGCTTTCGATCAGCGCCCGGCTGTAAAAACTGTCCCACTCGGAGATCAGTGCGATGCGATTGGCATTGTGCCAGCGAGGTTCCTCACAATTGGCCCCGACTCTGCTCACATTACCCTTGTTGCAACGCAGGGCAGTGGCGGGATCAACATGGCGCAGTCTCAACTCATCGAGTAAAAGTTGTGTCATGGTGCCGTCGTCGCTGACGGTACGCAGCAATTTCATGGGGGTGTGGTCGGACGATTTACTACTGTCCTGACCTTTTTCAGGAATATTTATCGTGCTCTTGAGAGTCTCGTAGTCGGCAGTGGCTAGCGGTGAGTAAATCTCGATATCGGGACTCGCCTTGTTTTCTGCTTCCTCCTGGTACATGTCACGCAGGACAGTCGAGGTTGCCGGACCGATGACTTTGAGAATGGTGTGATTGTCGGGTGGACTGGTGCAAGTGGTGTGTATGCCGTAATCCGCTCCGAGCATACAGGCAAGGCTTTTACGTAATTTATCCAGGTTCAACAGTGGCTGAGAGAGCAATGCATCTTGTTTCAGCCAGAACACGATGGCCTGGTTGGCGGGGGGAGCCGTGCTTTCGGAAGGCATCGGATCGAGTCGATTGGTCTCGAAGGTTTCATAAGGAATGTCGAGAACGCCTTCCTGCTGCGGATCATTGGCGGATAGGTTCCTTGAGAGCCTCAAGCAATGAATGTACTGCTCTTGGGCGGGCACTCTGTGGGAGTTTTTGAATCCTGCCAAAAGCGCATATCGCATGCGCCGTCGTTGCTCGACTTCATCGGCGTAGGGGCCACCTTCAACCAATGCGACCATGATATCCGGCGTAGCGGTTTCTCCCGGGAGACGGGTGATGGTGGGGCTGCACAGTTTGTCGGCTTCGGCCTGGCTGATCGCCTTGAGCTTTGTGCGATAACGCTCCAATGCATCGAACGGGTCTTGCCATAACCGTGCTTCGATGGGCAACTGCGCCTGGAATTGCGCGCCGACGGGGCGCGGCTCCAGGAACGGGGCGCGGGTCAATGCAAAAGTCGATATCACCAGGCTGAGGATCACTGCACTTCCCGGCAGCCAGAAGGCCAGGTTAGTACCTGAATCCTTGTTGTTATCCATGGCCTTTCCCTCAGGTGGCCGACTATTACTAATTATGTATAGACTGAATTAACCAAATGGTTCACGCTGCCCTTCCAATTGCTTTAAAGGAGGCAAGGGCAACTGCTGCCCAGTAAGGTAATTGGTTTTTCGCGACTGACAGAAACATGATGAGTTGCTGAGGTAGGATTTTGATGTTTGGAGTGAGTGAGTTTTTCTGTTGTGGCTTGGAAGTGCATGAGTGAGGCTGTGTTGGGTCGGCAGGTTGAATATATTTGAAGTAGTGATGTTCGCCCGTGGGAGGTACTGGGTGGAAGTTGGGGGAGGACGCTTTTTATATATGCATTTATCTTGTCTTGATAGTTGGTCTTGCCGTTTTTTGATTTAAGTGCTGATTTAGATGCTGGCGTTTGCCACTGCCGGCGAACCTGCCGATCTAGAGCAGTTCTGCGAGCTGGAAAATATCTCCGGAAGATACATGTCTGTATCTGGAACTCTCGGAGTGGTACGTCAGGACGCGGTTTTTGACTCTGCGTGGGAGGCTTGGTGGAGCAACATTTGGATCCATCTTGTTTCTCGTGGAGTGGTATGGAAACTTGAATGCACACCCTTTACGTTTTTTCGAGAAGCAATATCAATTGTAAAAATTAAAAGTGTTTGGATCCAACGCAGTCGCTGGGCTAGTTTGCCGGGTGCTAAGAAAAAATCGAAATAATACAACTGGCCCATTGTTGGTAGGGAAGTATTCAATAAGTCAATTTCAATTTTTAATATTAGGCAGGAATAATGGCTTCATCTTAAATTTCGAAATATTCCAAAGAAAACTTAACTATTTGGTTGTTTGTCAAGGGTGGTGCGGTTTGGTTGTAAAGTTACTAATACAATAATTTTGTGTGCGTAAAGTGTTCGCTGAAATTTAAACTGGCCGAGGCGGAGGAAAAGCAAAAAAGGGGAACTTCATGGAAGTCCTCCCTTTTTGCTTGTACGAGTTGGGTGGTTGCGAATCAGAGGTGAGAGCGCCGCCAGAAGAATCGCGCCAGCAATGCATCGAGGCTGAATTTTCCCGGACCGGACAGCACCAGCGGCAGCAGGGCGGCGAGATAGATCAACGGCAGTTTGAAGTTGCCGTAGCCTTTGTTGGTGATCGAGTAGCCCTGCGCCAGTTCGGAGAGGCTCGACCAATCGGCGGGCCAGTGCACGGCAGCGGTCGCCACGATGGTGACGACAATCAGGCTGATCGCCGAGAAGCGCGTGGCCAGGCCCACCAGCAGGGCGAGGGCGCAGATCAGCTCCACCCACATCGACAGTTCCCAGTTCAGGCTGGCCGACAGGTGGTTGAACGGAAACAGGAAGCGGTCCTGGATATCGGCAAACCAGTTCTCGCCGTTGAATTTTTCCAACCCCGACTCGAAGAACTCCCATGCGAGGAAGAGGCGCAGGGTCAATGGCGCGATCCAGTCGCCGGCGCGGTCAAGATTCAGGTGCAGGCCTTTGACGGCCGAATTGATCGAGGTGCTCATGGACAGGGTGCTCCTTCAGGTCAGGGATGTCGGGCTACGTCGGGCCCGTTTGGCGCAAGGATCGGCTTGGCCAATCGACAGGCAAATTTCATCAGCAGGGTGTATCTGCGATGTGTCGCGGGCGCCGGTGATTGAAGGCCTGTTGTGTCTGGAGCGGGGCTGTACACACTTTGATACGTAACCTCCCCCCCTGTAGGAGCGAGCACGCTCGCGATGGTCGCCCAGGCACCGCGGGCATTCAGAAAAACCACGTTATCGTTCACGACCATCGCGAGCGTGCTCGCTCCTACAGGGATGTGACGTCTGGAGGCTTTTGCTATACATTTTCCGCCCGCCCACTGCATGGTGAAACCGCTTCATGTCTCTTGCGCTCGAACGTCTAGTCGCTGGCACGCCGATCCCTTTTGCCGGTAATCGTGTCACTGTGGTCAGCCCCGAACTGGCGGAACGCTTCCAGCCCGGAGACCACCTGCTGGTGGAGCAGGTCAGCGGCGAGTTGTTGCTGATTCCGGTCGTCGACCAACAGGCCGCCGCCGTCGCCGTCGAGCGTGCCGAAGCGGCGTTTACCGCCATGTCGGCGGTGTCGGACCAGGCCATCGATACCTTCTTCGATCTGTTTGCCCAACGCCTGGAAAACCCTGAATGCTGGACCTTGATCGATGCCGCCAACCAGGCCGACATCGAACGGGCCAAGGCCCGTGGCCGATCGACCACACGCCTGCTGGCCGATGAGCGCATGCGCCGCGACATGATCGCCGGCCTGCGCGCCTGGCGCGATGCGCCGGCAACCCGTGGCAAGGTGATCAGTTGCGTCGAGCACGACGGCTGGAAAGTAGAGCAAGTGGTGTCGCCGCTGGGAATTGTCGCGTTTGTCTTCGAAGGCCGGCCGAATGTCTTCGCCGATGCCGCAGGTGTATTGCGTACAGGCAACACCGCCGTACTGCGCATCGGCAGCGATGCGCTGGGCACGGCCCAGGCCATTGTGACCCATGCACTGAACCCGGCGTTGGCCGAGGCTGGATTGCCCGAGGGTGCGGTGTCGCTGGTCGAAAGCGTCAACCATGCCGCCGGCTGGGCGATGTTTGCCGACCGCCGTCTGTCGCTGGCCGTGGCCCGTGGTTCCGGGCGTGCCGTCAGTCAGCTGGGCAGCATCGCGCAACAGGCCGGCACCGCCGTCAGCCTGCACGGCACGGGCGGCGCCTGGCTGATCGCCCATGCCGACGCCGACGCCACACGCTTTGCCAGTGTGGTGCGCAACTCCCTGGACCGCAAAGTCTGCAATACGCTCAACGTGTGCCTGATCCACCGCGACCGCGCGGCCGAACTGGTTCCGCTGTTTCTCGATGCGCTGCAACAGGCCGGCAAGGCCCGGGGCCAGGGCTGCAAGCTGCACATTGTCGAGGGCAGCGAAGGCTGCTTGCCCGCCGATTGGCGATCGGCGACCGTCGAGGTCTACCGTGCCGAAGGCTACCGCACCGAAGCGCTGGCCGAAGCGTTACCGGAAGATCAACTGGGGCGTGAGTGGGAGTGGGAGGAAACCCCGGAAGTCAGCCTGAAAATCGTCGACGACCTGGACAGTGCCATTGCCTTGTTCAATCGCTACAGCCCGCAGTTCACCGTGTCGCTGATCAGCGAAGATGCGGCGCCCCAGGAACGCTTCTACAACGCGGTCAATGCACCCTTTGTCGGCAACGGCATCACCCGTTGGGTCGACGGCCAGTACGCGCTCAACAAGCCGGAATTGGGCCTGTCGAACTGGGAGAGCGGACGCCTGTTTGCCCGTAGCGCGATTCTTTCCGGCGACGGTGTGTTCACCATTCGCAGTCGCATGACCCAGGTCGATCTGGGCGTTAAACGCTAGTCCTCGCAAGCCCCGCGACCGTCGGTGGCGGGGCTTTGTAGGACTTACGCGGCCTCGACTGCCTGGCCATGCACCGCGCAGGTGTTGGGGTGTTCGGCCAGCGGCACGAAGGTGCGAGTACTGCCATCGAGTGCATCGATCGAACCGGTTTCGATGTCGTAGACCCAGCCATGCAATTTCAGCAGGCCTTTTTCCTGGGCCAGGCGCACGCTGGGGTGAGTCTGGATGTTCGCCAGTTGCGCGATCACGTTTTCACGCACCATCGAACTGACTTTCGCCGCATCGTCGGCGTGGGGCCGCGACTCGTTGATGACTTTGGCCGACTCGGCGTGTTGCAGCCAGCTGCCGACAGCGGGCAAGTGGTCCATGCAGGTGCACTTGGCGACAGCGGTCATGGCGCCACAATCGGAATGGCCGCAGATCACGATGTCGGTCACGCCCAGCACCGCTACCGCGTACTCGACCGTGGCCGACACGCCACCGGGATGGGGACTGTAGGACGGCACGATGTTACCGGCATTGCGGATGACGAACAATTCACCGGGCTCCTGCTGGGTCAACAGTTCCGGCACGACGCGGCTGTCGGAGCAGGTGATGAACAAGGTGCCGGGGTGTTGCGTGGTGGCCAGGTGCTTGAACAGGTCGGTGCGTTGTGGAAAGACTTCTTTCTGGAATTTCAAGAAACCATCGATGAGCGCTTTCATGGGATGTACCTCATGGATGAATCTGTAGCAGTTGCCCGGCAACTGCTACGTAATGTGAGCCTCAGCCGAAATCCGTTCAGAAAGGACGCAGGGGCAGGAACTTGCCGTCGAGGGTGATCACCGCGCGGTGACCGCCTTCCGGGTCTTCCACTTTCTTCATGTTCAGTTTGAAGTTGATTGCGCTGATGATGCCGTCGCCGAACTGTTCATGAACCAGGGCTTTCAACGTGGTGCCATAGATCTGGATCATCTCGTAGAAGCGGTAGATGGTCGGGTCTGTTGGTACACCCGACAGACTGCCGCGCAGTGGGATGATTTGCAGGCGGGCGATCGAGTCGGCATCCAGGTCCAGTTTTTCGCCGATCACTTTTGCGGCAGTTTCAGGCAGCGGATGCTGACCGAGCAGAGCAGCAGTGACGTAGGCCAGGCCGAGGCCGGTACCTTCAGCCACGTCTTCGAAAGACAGATTTTTACGAGCCTTGGCGTCAAGAATTTTGGCGGTGAGTTCAAGGCTGGTGTCGTTGTAAGCGTGGGACTGTTGCATGGTGTATCTCCTGTATCAGCAGGGAAGTGCGTTGGGGGTGGAGTCATCTTCTGCTGATCAGTCCATAGCGTCCAAGACCGATATACAATGCTTTGCATAAGCACTGCCTATGGATGGTGAGCCCCATGCTGTTGCGTCATCTGCGTTACCTGCTGGCTGTCGCCGACAACGGCGGTTTCACCCGTGCTGCCGAAGCCTTGCATGTGTCCCAACCGACACTGTCGCAGCAGATTCGGCAGCTGGAGGAAACCCTCGGTGTCATCCTGTTCGACCGCACCTCGCGCACGGTCCGACCCACCGATGCGGGCCTGGCCTACATCGAATGCGCCCGTCGGGTGCTGGTGGAGCTGGAGGCAGGCAAGCGGGCGTTGCATGACGTGAAGGACCTGTCGCGCGGCACGTTGCGCCTGGCCATGACCCCAACCTTCATGGCGTATCTGGTGGGGCCGTTGGTGCGCGATTACGTGGCGCGCTACCCCAACATTCATCTGGAAATCTTCGAGCTGTCGATGGACGACATCGAAGCCGGGCTGGCGGATGACTCGCTGGACATCGCCATTGCGTTCGATCAGGCGCGAAACGCCGATATCGAATCGATACCGGTGTTTACCGAGACGCTGGGGCTGATGGTCGGGCGTTCGCACCCGTTGTATGAGAGCCAGGACGTATTGACTGCGCAGCAGGTAGGGCAATTGCAATTCGCCCTGTTGACGCCGAACTACATCACTCGCACTGCCATCGATGAGTACTTCGCCAAGGCGCGTATCACACCCAAGGTGATGATCGAGGTGAACTCGGTCAATACCTTGCTCGAAGTCATTGGGCACACCGACATGGCGACGATCCTTCCACAGCCCATTGCCTCGGGCGAACGTGCACTGCGCAACATTGCATTGCAGGGCGACGTGCCCAGCCGCGGGGCGGCGCTGCTACGGCGCAGGAACAACTATCACAGCGCGGCGTCTTTGGCGTTTTTGGATCTGATGGCGGGTTTTGACGTCTCGTAGGAGCGAAGCTTGCTCGCGAAGGCGGCGCTGCATTCAACAGATCCGTTGTTTGTTAGATCGTCTTCGCCGGCAAGCCTGGCTCCTACATGTTCATGCGTATATATAAGAAGAGTAATAAAAAGGGCCTGCTCTTGTTGGGAGCAGGCCCTTTTTGTTATGGCTTGTTCAATCAGTAGAAGCGATCAATCAACTGAACTTCGTTCTTGTTCTGCATCGAATCCCAGGTCTGTTTCAGCGTCTGCAGAACATTACCGATGAAGTCCTTGTCGGCCGCGGCTTTCTTGCCGACGTAGCCCTGGCCACGACGGTACATTCTCATCCGGGCCAGCAGGTTCTGGTTGTTCTGCTCGAACTCCGCTTCATGGGAGTGGGGCGACAGGCAGTCGATTTGAACCTGGCCCGACTTGCTGATCCACAGAATATGGCTGTCGAGGCTGTCTTTCTTCGCAGCGAAAATACGAGCCAATTCTTCGATAGTGGGTTGATTGTTCAGATTCATGATTAAAGCCCCCTTGACCATTTGGTGATCTTTTTAAGTTGATTCGCTAATACAAGTAGCCCATCGGTTAGTTGATCCCTGGCACCGAAACCAGGACGTCGGCAGTCGTCCGCCAAGAGTGGGCGGGGTCCTGCGTCGGTTGCATGTAGTCGTGTTGAATAACTGCTACGCGTTAGCGTCACAACGAAGAGAAGCAGCGATAACCTTCAGGCCACTGCCGACGTTTTCAGGGTCGGCCACAAGCATCATGAGGATGGATCGCCAGCGCTTCTCGCCCTTGTACTGGACGTTCAGGCCAGGTCAGCTTCTTCAATCTGCCTTGTGGGCAGCGTGTATCCGGAAAAAACAGCTCGGCGGTCAGACGAGCTTGCTCAAACGTGTTGCCTGTACTCCCGATCGGGGAGACGTCTGCATCATGCAAGGCCAGATCGAAGGCGTCAACGGTTTTGTAGTGATTATTTTTAGTCACTACATATTGTCGGACAAAGCTGTCTGGAATTAGCGGGCGGCAGCAGAACGCCGTTCAGGATTGCCCCGGCAAAACTTCAAAGCGGTAGAGGATGCAGGGGTGGCCCTCGATTGTCTGTCGATGCCGGGAGAACCCGCCTGGGCACAGCTCAGGCATCACAGCGGCCCAAAAGCGCCGGGCAGAGCGGTTCACTTCGAGATGGAAAATCTGCCACTGACCGGGAAACCGGCTCAGGAGGGTGGCAACGGTAGTTTTGGCCACACCCTTGCCGCGAAAGCGCCGACTGACGAACAGGTAGCCGATGTTGTAGCGGGTGTCAGGCAGGTGAGTGTCATCGTCCAGGGTCACGAAACCAGCCAGCTCGCCATCGACCCGGATCAGAAAGGGACGGGTCTCCGGCTTTCGCCAATAGTCCGTCAGGGGCTGAAGGTTGAAAAAGCCCTGATCGCCCAGTTTCAGCGGCAGCCATTCGCTGAAGTCATGGGCGTAGAACTGCATGAGGTTTTCAATCGTTTCCAGCTCGTCGCGCTGCGCGGCGTGCAGTTCAATCGAGGGCATGCTGGCGAATTCCTGCAAGGTGCCCGATCAGTATGGTCGATGATTTTCGGCAACGTGCCGGCTGCTCAGGCCTTGCTCGCCGGTTTGGCGCGGCGCCTGGTACCGCTCGGCGACTTGCCTTTGGCCGGTTTGCGTTTGTTTTTCCATGGCGTGGCATTGCGCCCGGCGGGGCTTGCGGGGCCGCTGATGGTGAGGCTCAGGCCTGCGCAACGGCTGACCTGCTTGCTCATCCAGGCCGCCTGTTTGGTGACGAATTCTTCGAGGCTCATTTCCCCGCTTTGCACCATGTCCAGGGCCTGCTCCCAGATTGCCGTGGTGCCCGGGTCGGCAATGGCCCTGGGGACCGCATCGATCAGGCTGAAGGCGGCCGGGGTGGCGCAGAGTGCCTTGCCGTTCTTGATCAGATACCCACGGTCGAGCAGACCCTGAATGATCGAGGCGCGGGTGGCTTCGGTGCCGATGCCGGTGGTGTCCTTGAGTTTCTGTTTAAGCAGCGGGTCTTCGACCAGTTTGGCGACGTTTTTCATCGCCTTGATCAGGTCGCCTTCGGTGAAGGGTTTGGGAGGCTGGGTCCAGAGGTCCTTGAGCTGCACGCCGGCCACCGCGCAATCGATGCCTTCGCGCAGGTTCGGCAGGGTTTGCGGGGCAGGGGCTTCACGGCCCTTGGCCGGTGCCAGGGCTTCGGGCAGGGCGCGTTTCCAGCCCGGCTCGATGACTTGCTTGCCCACGGCGCGCAACGCTTCACCGGCACAGTCGAAGTCGGCCTGGGTGCGGTCGTATTCGTGGTTGGGCAGGAACTGCGCCAGATAGCGTGCGCGAATCAACGTGTAAACCGCACGGTGTTTGCCGGTCAGGCGCTCAAGGTTCTTTGCCGCCGCGGTGGGAATGATGCCGTGGTGGGCACTGACTTTGGCATCGTTCCAGGCCCGTGACCGGCGTTGAGGTTCCAGGTGATCGTGCAGGGCATTGAGCGTCGGGTCGGCCTGGCGCAGCGCCGCCAGAATGCCTGTTGCTTCGCTGTGCTGACTGACGGGCAGGTAACCGCAATCGCTGCGCGGGTAAGTGATGACCTTGTGGGTTTCGTAGAGTGCCTGGGCAATGTCTAGGGTTTCCTGGGCGCCGAGCCCGAGTTTCTTCGAACAGACTTCCTGCAGGGTGCCAAGGTCGAACGGCAGTGGTGCCAACTCACGCATGCGCTCGGTTTTCAGCCTGATCAACCTGGCACTGGCCGCACCGGCCATGACCGTGGCGGCCTGTTGAGCCCGCGGCTGATCGAGGCATCGATCCTGATCGTCACAGACAGCGGAGGGCGCCCGCCATTGGGCGGTGAATGCTTGGCCGTCGTGGCGCAATTGCACGTCGATGGCCCAATAGGCGACCGGCACGAAATCGGCAATGCTGCGGTCGCGATCCACCACCAGGCGCAGGGTAGGCGTTTGTACCCGGCCGACCGGCAACACGCCCTGATAACCGGACTGGCGCCCGAGCAGGGTGAACAGACGGCTCATGTTCATCCCGATCAGCCAGTCGGCGCGGGAACGTCCGAGCGCCGAATGGTACAGGCTGAATGTCTCGGCACCGGGCTTGAGTGCGGCAAGGGCCTTGCGGATCGAGGCATCGTCCAGTGCCGACAGCCATAACCGGCGGATCGGCCCCCGATACCGGCAATGTTCCACCAGTTCCCGGGCGATCATTTCGCCCTCGCGGTCGGCGTCGGTGGCGATCACCAGCTCGTCGGCCTCGCCGAGCAGGCGTTTGACGGCCTTGTACTGGCTGGCCGTGCGCGGCTTGACGGTCATTTTCCATTGGTCGGGAATGATCGGCAGGTCCGCCAGCACCCAGCGCTTGTAGCGCGCATCGTAGGCATCCGGCGGGGCGGTCTCCAGCAGGTGGCCGATGCACCAGGTCACCGTGACGTCCGTTCCCAGCCAGCAGCCATCGCCACGACGCCTGGCGCCGAGTACGGCCGCAATGTCTTTGGCCTGGGAAGGTTTTTCACAGAGGTACAGCCGCATAACCACCATCGTCGATCAGTGTCGGGAAATATGCACAGAATGGCGGGTGATGCGCGCCGGAGCAATCTTTATCTGTATGGATGTACAGCTTTTCCCGTTGCGTTTATTTGCAGCCGCCGATGAACGTTCGGCGGCGCGGGCGCCAGAGCGGTAAAACTTGCGTTATACCTGAAGAATCGTGTTGAAGTATTCACGGGCCGGCGAGCCTGGTTTTTATCGATCCATCATCGTCATGAGGAGCGAAATCCATGAAAAGCACCGGTCCGAGTCCAGTCATCACCATCGCCGAGCAACCCGGCTGCCTGCTGGTGAAATTCCACGGCATCCAGGTGGCCGCTTCCTCCCGCGCACTGGTGCTTTTGGAGGCCAATTACCCGCCGGTGTACTACGTGCCGCGAGAGGACATCGACGAGAAGTATTTTGCCCGCACCGACCACACCAGCTATTGCCCGTACAAGGGCGATGCCAGCTATTTCAATTTGCAGGTGCCGGGGCATGAAGGCGCCAACGCGGTGTGGAGTTACGAGAACCCGAAGGTATCGGTCGCGCAGATTCGGGAATACCTGGCGTTCTACCCCGATCAGGTGAAGTTCGAGATCGTCGAGCTCGAAGAGTGATCCACCACAATGAAAGGTGGGAGCGAGCCTGCTCGCGATGAGGGTGGCACAGTCACTGTCGCGGTGACTGATCCATCGCTATCGCGAGCAGGCTCGCTCCCACAGTGGTTTGTGTTGTCTCAGTTCTTGTTCAGGTCCACATTGCGGGTTTCACGCAGGCACAGCATGCCCACCACCAGGCTCACCGCGGTGATCAGCACCGGGTACCAGAGCCCGTAGAAAATGTCCCCGGTATACACCACCAGCGCGAACGATACGGTCGGCAGGAAGCCACCGAACCAGCCGTTGCCGATGTGGTAAGGCAAGGACATCGAGGTGTAGCGAATGCGGGTCGGGAACAGTTCGACCATCAGCGCCGCCAGCGGGCCATAGCACATGGCGGAGATGATGATCAGCGCCACGATCAGTGCCACGATCATCGGTTTGTTGATCTGCTGCATGTCGGCCTGTTGCGGGTAACCGGCCAGGGTCACGGCACCGCGCAGGGCGGCTTCGTCGAAACCGTCGATCTTTACGTCACCGACACTCACTTGCACGGCACTGCCGGCGGGTGCAACGACACTGGAGTACGGCAGGCCCTGCTTGACCAGGAAGGTCTTGACCTTGTCGCAAGGGCTGTCGAATTTCGCCTTGCCCACCGGATCGAACTGGAAGGTGCAGGTGGCCGGGTCGGCCGTGACGGTGATCGGCGCCTGGCGGCTGGCCTGGTCGATGGCGGGGTTGGCGTAGTGCGCCAGGGTCTTGAAGATCGGGAAATACAACGCCGTGGCCAGCAGCAGGCCGAGCATCAGCACCGGTTTGCGCCCGACCTTGTCCGACAGCCAGCCGAAAAAGATGAAGAACGGCGCGCCGATGGTGACGCTGACGATCAACAGGGCGTTGGCCACCGCAGGGTCCATTTTCAGGAACTGGGTGAGGAAGAACAGCACGTAGAACTGTGCGGCGTAGAAGGTCACCGCTTGCCCGGCGTTGATGCTGAACAGGGCGATCAGCACCACCTTGAGGTTTTCCCATTTGCCGAAAGAGTCGCGGATCGGCGACTTGCAGAGTTTGCCTTCCTCTTTCATTTTCACGAACGCCGGCGACTCGTGCAGGCTCAGGCGAATCCAGGTCGAGATGCCCAGCAAAACGATCGAAAACAGGAACGGAACCCGCCAGCCCCAGACCTCGAATTGATCGCCGGTGAAGTAGCGGCAGCCCAGCACCACCAACAGCGACAGCAGCAGGCCGAGGGTGGCGGTCGACTGAATCCAGCTGGTGTGGAATCCGCGTTTGCCGATGGGGGCGTGTTCGGCGACGTAGGTCGCGGCGCCACCGTATTCGCCACCCAGGGCCAGCCCCTGGAGCATGCGCAGTACCACAAGGATGATCGGTGCGGCGATGCCGATACTGGCGTAATTGGGCAGCAGGCCGACGCAGAAGGTCGCCAGGCCCATCAGGACGATGGTGGCCAGGAAGGTGTATTTGCGCCCGATCATGTCCCCCAACCGGCCGAACACCAGGGCGCCGAAGGGCCTGACGATGAAGCCGGCGGCAAACGCCATCAGTGCGAAGATGAAGGCCGTGGTGTCGTTGACGCCGGCGAAAAACTGCTTGCTGATCACCGCCGCGAGGGCGCCGTAGAGGAAGAAGTCATACCACTCGAAGACGGTGCCGAGCGATGAAGCGAAGATGACCTTCTGGGTTTCCTGGCTGGTGCCCGCGCTGCGCACGGCGTCCAGCGACTGAACGTGTTCTGGCATATCGGTATCCCTCACAGTGATTGTTTTTGTTGTTCCACTGTCGGCGCCGGCCTTGTGGGCAGGCGCCGCTACTGTCCTTGCATCGGGTGTAACCGTTTGTTCGCTCCCCGTAGGAGCGAGCAAGCTCGCGATGGAGGTCAACGATAACGCGGGCAACCTGATACCCCGCGGTGTCTGTGCCTTCATCTCGAGCGTGCTCGCTCCTACAGGGTCACCGCTGGGTGATCAGTTCCTTTTGTGCAGCGATGCTCCTTGTATCGGGGTTGAGGATCAGGTGGGCAGCCTTTTCGGCAATCATCAGCGTAGGCGAACAGGTGTTGCCCGAGGTGATGCGCGGCATGATCGAGGCATCGGCGATGCGCAGGCCGGGGATGCCATGGACACGCAGTTGCGCATCGACCACCGCGTCGGCGTCGTTGCCCATGCGGCAGGTGCCCACCGGATGGAATATGGTGGTGCCGATGCGCGCGGCGGCTTCATGCAGTTGCTCTTCGCTTTGCAGTTGGTCGCCGGGCAGGTATTCGACCGGATTGAAGGCCTTCAGGGCCGGCGCGGCGATGATGCGCCGGGTCAGGCGGATGGCATCGGCGGCGACCCGCAAGTCTTCTGGGTGGCTCAGGTAGTTGGGTTGGATCAGCGGTGCGTCCTGCGGGTTGGCGGAGCGGATGTCCACACGGCCACGGCTTTGCGGGCGCAGGTCGCAGACCGACGCGGTGAATGCTGGAAAGGCATGCAGCGGTTCGCCGAAACGCTCCAGCGACAGCGGTTGCACGTGGTACTCAAGATTGGCCGATGTCTGCTCAGGCCCTGAACGGGCGAACGCACCGAGCTGACTGGGTGCCATGGACAGCGGGCCGCTGCGGTCATAGAGGTAACGCAGACCCATGCCCATCTTGCCCCACAGATTGCCGGCGATCTGATTGAGGGTACGGGCGTTTTGCAGTTTGTAGATCAGGCGCAGTTGCAGGTGATCCTGCAGGTTGCCGCCTACGCCAGACAGCTCATGGGCGACGCCGATTCCCAGGCGTTGCAACAGCGGGCGAGGGCCGATGCCGGAGCGTTGCAGGATACCCGGCGAGCCGACGGCACCCGCGCACAGGACGATCTCCTGGCGTGCCCGGAAGGTTTTCGCCTGTCCTTGCCAGCGGGCGCTGACGGCCGTGGCCCGGGCGTTTTCCAACAGCACGCGGTCAACTTCGACGCCGGTCAGCACCGTCAGGTTGGGGCGATGGCGAATCGGCTTGAGGAAGGCTTTTGCCGCATTCCAGCGCACGCCACCTTTCTGGTTGACCTGGAAATAGCCGCAGCCTTCGTTGTCGCCCTGGTTGAAGTCATCGATGCCGGCAATGCCGCTTTGCCCGGCAGCCTCGCGGAAGGCATCGAGAATCGGCCATGACAAGCGCTGGCGCTCGACCCGCCACTCGCCGGCAGCGCCGTGGAAGGGGGAGTCGCCGGCAAAGTGGTTTTCGCTTTTGCGAAACAGCGGCAGCACCTCCTGCCAGCTCCAGCCGGGGTTGCCTTCGGCGGCCCAGCGATCGTAGTCGCCGGCCTGGCCGCGCATGTAGATCATGCCGTTGATCGAAGAGCAGCCACCCAGCACCTTGCCCCGGGGATAGCTCAGGGCGCGGCCTTGCAGGCCGCCTTGCGCCTCGGTCTTGAAGCACCAGTCGGTGCGTGGGTTACCGATGCAGAACAGGTAGCCTACGGGGATGTGAATCCATGCATAGTTGTCGCGGCCACCGGCTTCGAGCAGCAAGACCCGGTGCTGTGCATTGGCCGACAACCGATTGGCCAGCAAGCAACCGGCGGGACCGGCCCCGACCACGATGTAGTCGTATTCATCAAGGGAAGTCTGCATCCCTGACCTCGCGTTCTGTTCTTGTTGTTCCCCATCCTAGTTGTTAGCTTTCGTTTAAAGAATGTTAGTTTTTGCGCAACTGCTGTGCGTTTTTAAACAGCGTCTTCAATCACCAGGTTCAAGGGCGATTCATGTTCGACTGGAATGACCTGCGGTTTTTTCTCGAATTGCAGCGCAGCGGACGCCTGCTCACCGCTGCACGCCGTCTGAACACCACCCATGCCACGGTGGCGCGGCATATCGAGGCCATCGAAAGGAGCCTGGGCAGTGCACTGTTCGTCCAGCATGCGCAAGGTTACGAACTGACGCCGGCCGGCGAAGCGCTGCTCAAGCACGCCGAAGCCATGGAGAACGTCGCGCTGCTGGCCCAGGAGGAAATCACCCAGTCCACCGCGCCGTTGGGCAAGATCCGTGTCGGGGTCACCGAGGGGTTGGGCATCATGTTCCTGGCCAGTCGCATGAACGGCTTGTTCGAGCGTTATCCGGGACTGGAGGTGGAGTTGGTGGCGGTGCCGCGTTTTGTCAGCATCCTCAACCGCGAGGCGGAAATCAGCATCCATCTCGAACGCCCGTCCGCCGACATGCTGGTCACGCGCAAGCTCACCGACTACCGACTGGCGCTCTATGCCAGCCAGGCCTACCTGGACAAGGCACCGCCACTGCGCAGCCGCGAGGATCTGGGGCGCCATGCCTGGATCGGTTATGTCGACGACTTGCTGTTCAGCCAGGAGCTGATGTTCCTCAACAGTTTCTGCCGCAACCCGCAGGTGGTCTTCCACAGCACCAGTGTCATCGCTCAGCAACAGGCTGCGTGTGCAGGCCTGGGCATCGCCGTGTTGCCGTGCTACATGGCCAGTGCCGACCCTGGCCTGGTGCCCTTGTTTGCCGAGGAAAGCATCTTGCGCAGCTACTGGATCAGCACCCGACGCGAACTGCACAAGTCCGTCAGGCTGCGAGTGATGTGGGACTACGTGGTTCAGCTGTGCGAGCGTGAGCAACCCCTATTGCTGGGACCATACCCCCTGTAGGAGCGAGCACGCTCGCGATGAAGGCACAGACACCGCGGGGTGTCAGGCCGCCAGCGTTATCGTTGACGACCATCGCGAGCATGCTCGCTCCTACAGGGTTCAGGGGAGGATTTCGAAGGCCGTACTCGCCAGCCGTTCACCATTGACCAGCACATGCACCGCATGGGTGCCGGCGTAGTGCCGGCGGGTGGTCAGTTCCTTGATGTGCTGGCTGCGGGCAATGGTTTCGCTGGCGTGGCCGGGCAGGGTCAGCGTTTTGAGTTTGAACACTTTGGCCGAAGTGCTGCCATTGGCCTTGACGTAGTCGATGGCATAGTCGATGACCAGCCGCTGGCTGTCCTGGACACTGGATTTGATCCCGAAGGACAGGGTGATTTTTTCCCCCAGGTCGATCACCGGCGGATTGACCTGCACATCGACGATCTCGACCTGCGGTTTGCCGCCAGCGCCAATGATCGCCAGCGCTCGTGGGTTGCCCTGTTTGATCAGGCTGCGCAAGGCATGCCGGGCGATCCAGGCGGTGTGTCTGTTTTCCAGTGACCAGCCTTCGATCAGGTCCAGCACCCACTCGGGGTGATCCTTGGTGATGTCGTTCAGGTGATTGGCCACCGACTTGCGTACGTAGAGGCTGTTGTCCGCCTTGAGATTGTCCAGGATGGCGGCGGCCAGTCGTGGATCAGCCTGGATGCGTTCCAGACGGAACGACCAGGGCAGGCGCGGGCGGCAGCCTTCGCTGGCCAGGCGCCGGACATGCTCGTTGTCGTGCCGTGACCAGTCATGCATCAGGCTCAGCGAACGTTCGATGTCACTGCGCAGAAAATGGCGGATGGCGAATTCCGAGGAACCGAAGGCGGTGAAGTACTTGAGCGCTTCCATCGACAGATCGAAGCGGTCGGCACCATAGGTCGCCACGTAATGCGGCAGGCACATGCTGACAAAGCTGCTGTTGAGGCGCGGGGCGAGGTCGCGCAGCACCTTGAGCGATGCCTCGTAGTCCAGTGGCAATACCGCATGCAGGCATTCGCTGACTCGGGCCATGCGTTGCATCACCGACAGGTCCGCCAAACCGGTCGTGGCCAGTTGGAGGAAGTGCGCGACATCGAACGCAGGGTAGACCGCGGTCATCTCTGCGGCGATGTGCTCAAGGCGCTCGATGTTGAAGATTTCCTTGAGGGCGGGGGAGGATTCGTCTGCCATGAGAGTGCCTTGAGGTTGTAGGTTGGATCGGTTCAGGGCCTGTTCGCCGTAGGAGCGAGGCTTGCCCGCGAAGAACGATGGCAATCAACTCATTTCCTGGCTTCCTGCTCTTTCATCTGGTCGGACTCGAACAACCGCGCCAGCTCCACCCGTGCTTCCTGTGCCGACTGAATCACCTTGACCTCGTCGTCGTAGACCGCGTGCTGGGCTTCGAGTACCTGCTCGTCATGTTGCTTGAAACGTTTGATGCGGGCATCGGCCTGTGCCTGGGTCAGGCCCAGGCCCAACAGTGTTTGCCGGCTCATTTCCAGGCTGGAGTGAAAGGTTTCCCGCACCGCATGGACGCCGATGTCCATCAAGCGATGCACATGTTGCCGGTTACGTGCGCGGGCGATGATTTTCATGTGCGGATAGAGCCGGCGTACCAGTTCGGCGGTCCTGATGTTGGTGTCCGGGTCATCGGTGGCAATCACGAAGAATTCGGCCTGGTCGACCTTGGCCGCACTGAGGATTTCCGGGCGCAGCGGGTCACCGTAGAACACCGGCACGTTGCCGAAGCTGCGCAACAGTTCGATGCTCTCCACCGAGGTGTCGAGGGCAATGAAGGTGATGTTCTGCGCCCGCAGGATTCGCGCAACGATCTGCCCCATGCGGCCCATGCCGGCGATCACCACGCGAGGGGCGTCTGCATCGATATCGCGAAACTTCTCCGGCACCTCCACCGGCTGCACCTTCGGGCTGGCCAGGCGCGCGCATAGCAGCAGCAACAAGGGAGTCATGGCCATGGAAAGGGTGATTGCCAGTACCAGCAAATCGTACAGGCGCGCGTCGAACAGGCCATGCTCGCGGCCGATCTTGAAGACCACGAATGCGAATTCGCCCCCGGCCGCCAGGACGATGCCCAGGCGGATGGCGCTGACCCTGGTCAACCCTCCGGCCATGCGGCCAACGACAAACAGCAAGGGCAATTTGACGACGATCAGCAGCAGCGTCAGCCCCAATACCACGATGGGTTCGCGAAGCAGCAGGGACAGGTTCGCGCCCATGCCGACGCTGATGAAAAACAGCCCCAGCAGCAGGCCCTTGAACGGCTCGATCTGTGATTCCAGTTCGTGACGGTATTCGGAGTCCGCCAGCAGCAGACCGGCGAGAAAGGCACCCAGGGCCGGGGAAATGCCGACCAGGGTCATCAGCCACGCTGTGCCGATGACCACCAGCAATGCGGTGGCCGTGGACACTTCCGGCAAACCGGTCCTGGTCACGACCCGAAATACCGGGCGCAGCAGATAACGACCGCCGATGACCACGATGGCGAGGCTGCCCAGCACCTGCAGGGCGTGATTCACGTCTTCGGCGGTGCTGGTGTCGTGATCGACACCGGCCAGCAACGGCACGATCGCGATCAGCGGAATCGCCGCGATGTCCTGGAACAACAGGATGGCAAAGGCCAGTCGGCCGTGGGGGCTGGTCAGTTCCTTGCGTTCGGCCAGGCTTTGCAGGCCGAAGGCGGTGGACGACAAGGCCAGCCCCAGGCCCAGCACGATCGCACTGTTCAAGGCCTGGCCGAAGACATACAGCGCCAGCACGCCAAGCACCGACCCCGTCAGCAGGACCTGCGCCAGGCCGACGCCGAACACCGACTTGCGCATCACCCACAGCCGTCGGGGCGACAACTCCAGGCCAATGATGAACAGCAGCAAAACCACGCCCAGTTCCGAGATATGGGCAACACTCTGCGGGTTGCCGATCAGGCCCAGTACCGAGGGACCGATGACCACCCCGGCAAACAGATAACCCAGCACGGCGCCCAGTTGCAGGTGCTTGGCCAGGGGAACAATAAGGACTGCGGCGAGCAGGAACACGACGGCGGCCTGCAGCAGAAAGCCTTCTTCGGGCATGACGAAAACTCCATATTTCGGTACGGCGAGGGCAACAAGGATAAAGGCTGCTCCCGGTTGCGTCAGCAAGGTACGGAGGATTCGCTCGATTTCACTTCACTTCCAATGAAGGAAGGATTTGCCGTTCGTGGTGGTTTTGTCAGGTGGGGCGGAGGATTGGGCAATGTGGGCCCGAGCAGGTCCGGTTCCTGCTCGGGCCCGGCGCAGCGTGCCGCTGGGGCACGACTCGCCGGGCCGTCAAGCCTTACGGCGTGACGATGTTGAACCAGAACTTGAAGGTGTCGAGCAGGCTCATAAAGGTCTTGAAGGCCTGAGGCTCGCCTTCCAGTTTCACCTCGCCAGCACTGATCTTCTGCTCAAGCGAACCCTGGCCCAGCTGGATGTCCAGCAGGGTGCTCATCTTCAGGGTCAAACCGGCGTCGGCTTGTTCGTCGGCCTTGTCGTGATAGCGCAACACGCCGTTTTCCACCCGTAGGTTGTAGTGCTTGCCCAGGTCGGTGAAGTTCAGGTTGAGGGATATTTTCTTCCCGGCCGCTGCAGGGCCATTGAGACGCACGGCCAGGTAGTCGAACAACATTTGCGGGGACATCGCGCGGATCATGTCGGGACTGGCGGTTTTCATGCCGGCGCTCTGGGGTATGCCGTTGCGCAGTTCATAGGCACCTTGCAGGTACACCGAGCGCCACGGCCCGGATTCTGCCTGGAAACCCAGTTGTTCGTAGGTATCGGCCAGCAGCTCCTTGGCCTGCTGATTCTGCGGGTCGGCGAACACGGCATGCTTGAGCGCTTCGGCGACCCAGCGGTACTCACCCTTGGCGTAGTCGGCGCGGGCCTTGCGCAGCAGTTCGTCGGCACCGCCCATGTATTCGACGTATTTTCTGGCCGCCGGCACCGGTGGCAGGTTGTCGAGGTTGGACGGGTTGGCGTCGTACCAGCCCATGTAGCGTTGGTACACGGCGCGGGCATTGTGCTTGAGCGTGCCGTAGTAGCCACGGTTGAACCATTCCTGGTCCAGCTCCGGCGGCAACTTGATCTCATCGGCGATTTCGGCGCCGTTGTAGCCTTCGTTCATGAGGCGCACGGTCTGGTCGTGCACATATTTGTACAGATCGCGCTGCTTGCCGAGGAAGCGGGCGATGCGCTCCTTGCCCCAGGTCGGCCAGTGGTGGCTCTGGAACTCCACTTCCGCCTGGTCACCGTACAGGCTCAGGCTCTGGTCGATGTAGTTCGACCATTGCAGGGCATCACGCACCTCGGCGCCGCGCAGGGTATAGACGTTGTGCATCTGGCGAGTGACGTTCTCGGCCATCCACAACGCCTTGAACTGCGGGAACCAGGTGTTCATCTCCGTCGGCGCCTCGGACCCCGGGGTCAACTGGAACACCATCTTCACGCCATCGACCGTCAACGCCTGCCCGGTCCGGGTCACCTCTTCGGTGGGGTTGATCAACGAGATGCGTCCCTGGGAAACGGACTGGCCAAGGCCTGCCGAAACGCCGCCCTGGGCGTTGCGCGGCAGCATCGCGCCGTACATGTAGACGGCACGACGGGACATGGCGTTGCCGGCGACGATGTTCTCGCTCACCGCGTGCTCGCCGAAGCCCGGCGGGCCGATCACCCGGACCTTCCCGGCCTTGACGTCCTCTTCATTGATAATGGCGCGCACGCCGCCGAAGTGGTCGACGTGAGAGTGGCTGTAGACCACGGCCACCACCGGTTTCTTGCCCAGGTGCTCGGTGACCAGGTCGAAGGCGGCCCTGGCGGTCTCCACCGACAGCAATGGGTCGAAGACGATCCAGCCGGTATCGCCCTGGATGAAGGTGATGTTGGACAGGTCGTAACCGCGTACCTGGTAGATCCTGTCGGTGACCTTGAACAACCCGTACTGCATGTTCAACTGGGCAATGCGCCACAGGCTCGGATTGACGGTGTCCGGTGCGGCCTTGTCGAGGCCGATGTAGCGCTGGTAGGACGCCATGTCCCAGACCACCTTGCCGTCGGCGTCGCGGATGCTCAGCTGTTCGGGCTGCGCGATCAGACCGCGGCGGGCGTCCTCGAAATCCTGGCGGTCGGAGAAGGGCAGGGCCTTGAGCACCGCCGCATTGGCCTGGCGGGTCGCTTCAGTGGCCGGTTTGGCAGCCACAGGGTCGGCATGGGCGGAATTGGCCAGCCAGGGCAGGGCGGCGGCCAGTGCCAGGGCGCCGAACGATCGGGTACAGAGCATGTGTCACCTCAGGATTGGGGCTGAAAACATCTGCCCCGCACCTTAGGTGCTCGGTTGGCGGCATCCAATACGGACAAAGAATGACTGCGAGCATGATTCTGGTCAGTCAACGCCTGCGTTCGCAGCAGACTGTGCACGTTTGCATCGCGGGACATTCCCGGATGCGGGAAATTCCTCACTCTTTAGGATGATTTCCAATTTCATTCCTTCGTCTGTTACCTCGGCCTGCGCGAATCATTAGTTTTGGCCGCCGGATCAAAGCCGATTGGCAAACAGCAAGGAATAGTCGCATGACTACAACAACAAAACGCGTACGGTTCCCACTCAGCGCTCTGGCCAGCACCATCGCCTTGAGCGTCGCCGGACAGGCCCAGGCCGTGAGCTTCAACATCGGGGACATCGAGGGGCAATTCGATTCGTCGCTGTCGGTGGGTGCCAGTTGGGCGACGCAAAGTCCGCACCAGGGGTACATCGGCGGTCATAACGGTGGCAGCGGGTTGTCCCAGACCGGCGATGACGGCCACCTGAACTTCGAGCAAGGCAAGACGTTCTCCAAGATCTTCAAGGGCATCCACGACCTGGAACTCAAGTACGAGGACACCGGCGTGTTCCTGCGGGGCAAGTACTGGTACGACTTCGAACTCCAGGATGAAAGCCGTCCGTTCAAGGACATCAGCAACGACGGCCGCAAGGAAGGCGCGAAGTCTTCCGGGGCGCAACTGCTCGATGCGTTCGTCTATCACAACTACACCCTCGGCGAGCAGCCGGGCTCGGTGCGCCTGGGCAAACAGGTGGTGAGCTGGGGTGAAAGCACCTTCATCCAGAACAGCATCAACTCGATCAACCCGATCGATGTTTCGGCATTTCGCCGTCCGGGGGCCGAAATCAAGGAAGGCCTGATTCCGGTCAACATGTTCTACGTGTCCCAGAGCCTGACCGACAATCTGTCGGCCGAAGCCTTCTATCAGCTGGAGTGGGACCAGACCGTCATCGACAACTGCGGCACCTTCTTCTCGCAGACCGATGTGGTTGCCGATGGCTGCAATCGCAACCTTGAAGTGCTGACGCCGGGGCTGGCGCCATTCGGTCCCCGCCTGGGCTATGAAACCACCTCCGAGGGCGTGGTCATCCCGCGCGGTGGTGATCGCGATGCCCGAGACAGTGGTCAGTGGGGGGCGGCGGTCCGCTACATGTTCGAGCCGCTGGACACCGAATTCGGTGCCTATTTCATGAACTACCACAGTCGTGCACCGTTTTTCAGCACCCAGGCCGCCAGTCGCGCCGACTATCTGCAATCGGCCGCCGTGCTTGCGGGCGCGGTGCCGGGCATTCCTGCCTCGGCGCGCCAGGGCGCGGCCATCGCCAACGTGGCCGGGGGCAGCCAGTACTTCATCGAGTACCCCGAAGACATTCGCCTGTACGGCCTGAGCTTTGCCACGACCTTGCCGACCGGCACGGCCTGGTCCGGTGAAATCAGCTACCGTCCCAACGCGCCGGTGCAACTGAACACCACGGATGTGCTGTATGCCGGTGTGCGTGGCCTGGCCGGTCTGAACCCGGCATTCGCGCCCTTCGGCCAATACTCATTGCTGGGCGGTGACCCGGCATCGATTCCGGGCAGCACGCTGCACGGTTACAACCGCAAGGAAATCACCCAGCTCCAGACCACCTTCACGCACTTCTTCGACCAGATCATGGGCGCCGATCGCCTGACCCTGGTCGGGGAAGTCGGCGTGGTCCATGTCGGTGGCCTGGAAAGCACCTCCGATGCGCGTTACGGGCGTGATGCCGTGTTCGGTCCCGGCGCGCTGCCCGGCGTGCTGACCGGTGGGCTGCCGTCTTGCCAGGCGATCAACGCAGGCACTTTCGCCGGTACTCCGGCGGCGGCCAATGCCGCCACCAACTGCAACGACAAGGGGTTTGTCACCAGCACCGCGTGGGGTTACCGCGCCCGTGCCATCTGGGATTACTCCAACGTGTTCGCCGGGATCAACCTCAAGCCGAGCGTGGCCTGGTCCCACGATGTCGACGGCTACGGCCCCAACGGCCTGTTCAACGAAGGTGCCAGGGCCGTCAGCCTGGGCCTGGATGCCGAATACAAGAACACCTACACCGCAGGCCTTTCCTACACCAACTTCTTCGGTGGCGACTTCAACACCACCACCGATCGTGACTTCCTGGCGCTCAGCCTGGGCATGAACTTCTAAGGTCCGACTCCAAGAGAGGAATACACATGACCAAGAACAAAAAATACCTGATGCACACCAGTGCGCTGGTGCTCAGCCTGTTGGCCACCGGCGTCATGGCCAAGGTCTCGCCCCAGGAGGCGGAAAAGCTCGGCACGACGCTGACGCCGATGGGCGCGGAGAAGGCCGGCAACGCCGATGGCAGTATTCCGGCCTGGACCGGCGGCCTGCCGGTCAATGCAGGCTCCGTGGACAGCAAGGGTTTTCTGAGCGATCCGTTCGCCGATGAAAAACCCCTGTTCACCATCACCGCGCAGAATGCCGCACAGTACAAGGACAAGCTGTCCGCCGGTCAGATGGCCATGCTGGCCCGCTACCCGCAGACCTACAGGATTCCGGTGTACAAGACCCATCGTACCGCGGCACTGCCGGCCGACATCTATGCAGCGGCCAAGGCGAGCGCGCTCAAGACTGAAGGCGTCGACGGCGGCAACGGGCTGACGGGCTTCAACGACAGCCGCTACTACGCTTTCCCGCAACCCAAGTCGGGCGTGGAAGTGGTGTGGAACCACACCACCCGTTACCGCGGCGGCAACATCAAGCGCCTGATGACCCGGGTCCAGCCCCAGACCGACGGCGCCTTCAGCGTGGTGGAGTTCGAAGACGAGATTTCCTATCCGGGCCAACTGGCCGATCAGGACAAGGACAAGGCCGGCAACCTGCTGTTCTATTTCATCCAGCGCGTGACCGCGCCTGCACGTCTGGCCGGCAATGTGCTGCTGGTTCACGAGACGATTGATCAGGTCAAGGAACCGCGCATGGCCTGGCTCTACAACGCCGGTCAACGCCGCGTTCGCCGTGCCCCGCAAGTGGCCTACGACGGCCCGGCCACGGCGGCCGATGGCCTGGCCACGTCGGACAACTACGACATGTTCAACGGTGCTCCCGACCGCTATGACTGGCAACTGGTCGGCAAGAAGGAAATGTACATCCCGTACAACAGCTACAAACTCGATTCGCCGAACCTCAAGTACGCCGACATTCTCAAGGCCGGTCATATCAACCAGGACCTGACCCGCTACGAACTGCATCGGGTATGGGAAGTAGTGGCCAAGCTCAAGCCGGGCGAGCGCCACATCTACGCCACCCGTCATATGTACTTTGACGAGGATAGCTGGGAGCTGGCCGAAGTCGACCATTACGACGGTCGCGGTCAGCTGTGGCGCGTGGGCGAGGGCCATATCCAGCAGTACTACCACAAGCAGGTACCGGGCTATACCGCCGAAACCCTCTACGATCTGGTGGCCGGGCGTTATTCGGTGGTGGGCTTGAAAAACGAAGAGAAACGCAGCATCGAGTTCGGTTTCCAGAGCGCGGCGGCGAACTACACGCCGGCCGCTCTGCGCCAGGCAGGGGTCCGCTGAGCCTCTGAAGCAGCACCACCGCCCTTGCCCGAAACGTCAGGGCGGTGTTCAGCACGACGCACTTTGAGGCAACCGCAAGGTTGCCTCTTTTTTTGGTTCTTCACGGATTGTCGGGGGGTAGGGTTCTTGAGCTCGCAGCTCCAGGCTCAAGAACCCTATCCCCCAAAACTTCGAGAAGAACCTTTTTTTGTATCATTTGTTTGCGCAAACGAATGCAGGTCTGCACCATGCCTGTATACAAAACAACAAAATTGAATGCGCCAATGTCCCAACCCAATTCCCCCTTCAATCATCCTCCTGCACGACTTGCGCCGGGCCACCTGATGCGTCCGCGCCTGAGCAAGGCGTTGCTTGAAGCCGATTGCCGCCTGCGCTTGCTGTGTGCGCCGGTCGGCAGTGGCAAAAGCGCATTGCTCGGTGAGTGTGCCCAGGCTTGCCCGGCCGACTGTCGGCTGGTGCAGTTGAACCTGCGCGGCAAAAGTGTCACGCCCGATGAGTTCATCATTCGGCTGGCAGCCGCGCTCGGCGTGGCTGCCAGCGACGCGGCCGCTGTCCGGCAGCATCTCGAAGGGGCGGGCCCTCTGTGGCTGTTCATCGATGATTACCCGCGATTTCCAGACCCGGTCCTGGACGACGTGCTCAACGAAATGATCCTGAATGCTTCGCCACAGGTGCGCTGGTGGCTGGCCGGTCGCCGCCGTCCGGCCTTGCAATTGACCCGGTTGTTGCTCGACGGCGATCTGTTCGAACTCGGCAGCAGCGAGTTGAGTTTCAATGAGCAGGAATTGGCCGAACTGTTGCTGCAAAAAGAAGTGCATTGGCCCTGGCCCGCGATCAACGATTTGCACAATGCCTCCCAGGGTTGGTGCGCCGGGATTCGCCTGTATTTGCTGGCCATGAAGAACACGGTCGCGCCGGTGCCTTTCGATGGCACCGATGGCCGTCTGTTCGAGTACCTGCGCCGGGAAATGCTCGACGAGTTGCCCGAGCACTGGCGCCAGGCGCTGTTCACCCTTGCGCAACTTCCCTACTTCGACGCCTGCCTGTGCGAACATTTGCTGGGTGTCGGCGAAGGCGCCGCGTTGCTTGAGCAACTGAACATCTGTGGGTTGTTCATCGACTCTGCAGGGGCCGACGGCCAGGTTTACCGGGTGTTGCCGGCGGTGCAGGGCGCCTTTGCCGCGCAACTGCCGGAGGTCCTGGCCAAGGCCGTTTTCCGCAAGGCGTGTCAGTGGTATGTCGGGCAGGGCAACGTGCGCCTGGCGCTGGAATATGCGGTGCGGGCCGAACAGACCGAGGTGGCGGCGAGCCTGATGCAACGCTTCATCGGCGACGCCCTGCTGCAAGGCCGAAGCCTGGCGCAACTGATGCAATGGCGACAGGAGCTGCCGCTGGAGCTGCTCACCAGCACGCCACGGTTACTGATCCTCAATGCCTGGGCGTTGATGCTCAGCGGCAAGCTCGATGTGGCTCAGGTCTATACCGAACATTTGGCACGCTTTCTTCCCCAGCCCGATGCCCGACGCCAGTTCGAACTGATCGCTCAGTGGAAGGCCCTGCGCGGCAACATCGCCTTCCACCGTGGCGAAGCGGACGAAGCCCGGCGGTGGCTGGCCGAAGCGGTCGAAGAGCTGCCGGAACGGTCCTGGAGTCAACGACTGTTCAGCATGGCCTTGCAAATCGACCAGGCCCTGACCGACGGACACCTGGAACAGGCACTGGAGCTCAATCGCACCGCCACCAAGTTGGCTCGCCAGCACGCCAGCCTCGCCATGGAAAGCGTGATGGCCCTGGGGCACGTCAAGTTGCTGGAAGTCCGTGGCGAACTCTTGCGTGCCGAGACGCTGCTGCGGCGCCTGTACAGCGAATTGACCAGTGCCTGGGGTGCCGAACCCAGCCCCATGCGCGGGCGGGTGCAGCTGCGTCGGGCGACGATTCTCGTGCAGCAGGGGCGCTACCAGGAAGCCGAGGCGGTGTACAAGTCGGGCATGCAGGAGTGCCAGGAGTGTGCCGATCCGGCGGCATTCTGGGGGTTTCTGGGGCAAGCGGAGCTGGATGCCTTGCAGGGTGACCTGGCCGGCGCCTTTTCGCGAATTTCCGATGCCGAGCGCGGATTGCAGTACAACCATGTCAGCGAATCCCTTTATCAGGGCCTGGTGCTGCGCGCCAAGGCACGTCTGTGGTTGAGCCAGGGGCGTGCGGCGCAAGCGCAGAAAGCCTTGTACGCCTTGCCTGATTCGGCATTGCAGTGTTCGCCCTACGGTTCGCCCGAGCTGAACCTGCGCCTGCGTCTGTTGCAATTGCAGGCCGACCTGGCCACCGGCGCGTGCGATCAAGCCCTGGAGAAACTTGCAGCCTTGCATCAGCGCGCCGTCAACGAAGGTCGTCGTGTCCTGGCCTGCGAGATCGGCTTCAGCCTGGCCGAAGCGTTACACACCGACAGCAAACCGGCCCAGTCCCGGCAGATGCTGCTGGACTCGCTGGCGCAGGCCCGGCAGATGGGCCTGGCCAGTGTCGAACGGGCGTTTTCCTTGCGCAATCCGGCCATGTCCCGCTGGGCCGGTGAGGCCACCAGCAACGAAGGCGAACCGGCGGCGCTGCTCAGTCGGCGCGAACTGGATGTGCTCAAGTTGATCGCCCAGGGCTACTCCAACCAGCAGATTGCCGAAAGCCTGTTTATCTCGTTGCATACGGTCAAAACCCACGCCCAGCGAATCAACTTCAAGCTGGGTGTGGAGCGGCGCACCCAGGCCGTGGCCAGGGCCAAGGAATTGGGGCTCAATTGATCATTCGGGGGCGCCGGCCAGCAACTGGCGTCGGCGCTCCCGGGGTGTGGTGCCGTACCAGCGACGACAGGCGCGGTTGAACACGCTTTGTTCGCTGTAGCCGAGCAACCCGGCCACTTGTGACATCGGCATGTTGCGTTCGGCCAGGTAGTGCTCGGCGCGGCTGCGACGCAAGCCTTCGAGCAGCTCCTCGAAACCGCTGCCCAGTTCTGCCAGGCGCCGTTGCAATACCCGTTCATGCAAACCCAGTTGCTCGGCGACCAATGCCAGGCGGCAGCGCTGGGTCGGCAGCAGACGCAGGATCAAGCCCTCGACCTGTTGCACCAGGCCGGCCGACTGCGCGCTGGCGAACTGGCTCAAATAGTGCGCCAGGGTCCTGTGCATCAACGGGTCCTGCTGTTCGGTAGGGCGCTGCAATTGTTCGGCATTCAACACCAGGGCATTGCAGGCCTGGCCGGTGTAGGCGGTGGTCTTGAAAAAACGTCGGTAGCGCGCCGCCGACAAGGGCGACGCGGCACTCAACAAAATCGCCTGGGCACTGAAGTGTGCGCCGCACAGCAACTTCATCGTGTTGTGGCCCACCCCCATGGCCAGCTCGATCATCTGCCGCTGGTGCACCAGGCCGGGCAGGCGGATGTCGATCACCAGCCGCGGCGCCCCGGCTTCGCTCATGTCCAGGTCCAGGTGTATGCCCGGGCTGTGAAAACCGATGAACCGCACGATATCGGCCAGGGCCAACCCGACCGTTGCCGAGCTGCGGGCGATCAGGGCAATCGGCCCCAGGATCTGCAAGTCCTGGTACTCGGCCATGCGCAGCCCGAAGTCAGGGCAATCGAGCGCCTGCGCGGCGTATTCCAGCAAACCGACCAGGGCACGCAAGGGAACGCGGGTGTCGTCTTCGAGCATCAGCGCAGGGTCGATGCGAAAGCGTTTGAGCAGGGCATCGGGGTCGCCGCCCATTTGGCTGGCGACCTCACGGAAACCGGTCAGGGAACTGGTGCGGATCAGGGCGCTCATAGTCGTCGAAAGTCAAAATAAAGTCGGCAAGAATCAATAAATCTGCACCAGCTCCATCAACAATGCCAGCTCATTCCTCAAGCCGAGAACAATAAAAATGGAATTCGACTACATCATCATTGGCGCCGGTTCCGCCGGTTGCGTGCTGGCCAACCGTCTGAGTGCCGATCCGTCGATTCGCGTCTGCCTGCTCGAAGCAGGCCCCCGGGACAGCTCGCCGCTGGTGCATGCTCCCATCGGGGTGGCGGCCATCCTGCCGACCCGGCATGTCAACTGGGCATTCGATACCGTGCCCCAGCCAGGGTTGGGCGGACGCGTGGGTTATCAGCCCCGGGGCAAGGTGCTCGGCGGTAGCAGTTCGATCAACGGCATGATCTATATCCGCGGCCATAAAACCGACTTCGACGACTGGCAGGCACTGGGTAACCCGGGCTGGTCCTATGCCGATGTGCTGCCGTACTTCCGTAAAAGTGAAATGCATCACGGCGGTCACTCGGACCATCACGGCGCAGAGGGTGAGCTGTATGTCGGCAAGGCGCAGTCGCATCCGGCCAGCCAGGCGTTCATCAAAGCTGCACAAATGGCCGGGCACCGCTACAACCCCGACTTCAATGGTGCCGAGCAGGAGGGGGTAGGGCCGTACGAGGTAACCATCCGCGACGGCCGCCGCTGGAGTACCGCCACGGCGTTCCTCAAACCGGTGCGCGGGCAGCGCAGCAACCTGACGGTCATCACCGATGCCCATGCCGAACGCATCCTGCTCCAGGGCAAGCAGGCTGTCGGCGTACGGGTTCGCGTCAAGGGCAACTGCATCGAAATCAAGGCGCGTAAAGAAGTGCTGCTCAGCGCCGGCGCCTTCGGCAGTCCGCACTTGCTGATGCTGTCGGGTATTGGCGCGCAGGCCGACCTCAAGCCCCACGGCATTGCCGTGCAGCACGAATTGCCTGGGGTTGGGCGCAACCTGCAGGACCATCCCGATGTGGTGCTCTGCTACCGCAGCAGCGATACCTCGCTGCCGGGCTTTTCCCTGGTCGGCGGTATGAAGATGGGCAAGGCCCTGTTCGATTACAGTCGCGACAAGTCAGGTCCCTTTGCCAGCAACTTCGCCGAAGCCGGTGCGTTCCTCAAGACCGATGCCGGCCTGCCGCGCCCGGATATCCAGTTGCATTCGGTGATCAGCATGGTCGACAACCACAACCGGCGCCTACACTGGGGCCACGGCTACAGTTGCCATGTCTGCGTGCTGCGGCCCAAGAGCATCGGCACCGTGGGCCTGCACTCGGCCGATCCGCTGGCACCACCCCGCATCGACCCCCAATTGCTCAGCCACGACGACGATGTGCAGACGCTGCTCAAAGGCTATCGGATGACACGGGACATTCTCGAACAGGCGCCCATGGCGCCGTTCCTCTTGAAGGACATGTACAGCCATGGCCTGTATTCCGATGAGCAGTTGATCGAAGTCCTGCGCCAGCGCACCGATACCATCTACCACCCGGTCGGCACCTGCAAAATGGGCAACGACGAAAGCGCCGTGGTCGACAGTCAATTGCGTGTGCATGGCATCGAGGGGTTGCGTGTGGTCGATGCTTCGATCATGCCGACACTGGTCGGCGGCAATACCAACGCCGCCTCGATCATGATTGCCGAGCGTGCTGCGCAGTGGGTGGCCGGCAGCTGAAGTGGTGGCCCTGCCGAGAGCATGCTCGGCAGGGCCATGAAAACGCAGGCTTCGGCGCGAGGCCTGCGTTTTTTCTGATCGGGCCTGACGGCCTGCGGTAGTGACTCGCGAGTCAGTCGGCCAGTCCCACCCACATCGGCAGCGAACAATGCCCGCCAGGCTCCACGGCGAGTCAGGCACGGCACGGGCATTGATCGCTTGCGCCCAGAACAACTCCAAGATGGCGACACACCATGCACCCGTTTCGACAGAGCCTTCACAACGAACTCCACGCGCGGCCCTCCCTGTATTTCGATGAGCCGGCCCATGTGTTTCACCTGGCTTTTCTCGCTAGCGAAAAGGAGTGCAATGCATTCCTGCAGGACTGCTGCCTGGAGTCTCTGGATCTGAATGCCGCCCAGGGCATTACCCGACTCGATGGCCACGCGTTGAAATGGGAGCGTCATACCGAGTTTTTCACCTTGACCCTGGTGGTCACTTCAACCTGCGATGACCTGTCCTGGACAACGTTGCCCGAGGTACTGGCGCAAAAGGTCCGCGTTCATTTGCCGGCCCTGATCAACTCGGTGCAGATTGTCGTGCGTGGCGAAGCGCAGCTGGATCTTTCCCGCTACGGCTTCAAGGACCCGTGCGGTTCTTGCGTGGGGGGTGGCGATGCGGTGGTCTGGAGCGACTTTCGTTTGAGCGAGGAGGGCAACAACCGTCTCCTGTTCGTCAATCGGCGCCTGAATGCGTACCGCCAGGGCCGGATGATTCGCCGCCTTCTGGAAATCGAAACCTACCGGATGATGGCCTCGTTATCCTTGCCCATGGCCAAGACGTTGAGTGCGCAGCTCGATGTTTTCGACAGCACCCTGGTCACGCTTTCCGAGCGCAATGCCGACGCCGCAGGCAGTCATGCCAGAGCGCTGCTGGCCGATATCTCCAACCTTTCCGCCCAGGTGGTCAGCAGTACTGCGAAAACCCGCCATCGCTTCAGTGCCACCCAGGCCTATGCTCAATTGGTTTTCGAGCGCCTGGGGGAATTGCGGGAAAGTCATGTAGGCGATTGCCAACGACTCGGGGTGTTTATCGAGCGCCGCTTCAAACCTACCTTGAGGTACTGCACCGCCACCGAGCAACGGCTGGAGCACTTGGCCAAGAGCGTGGCCAATCTGGGTGATCTGCTGCAGGCTCGGGTTCAGGTGGAAATGGAAGAACAGAACTCGGAAATCCTGAAAAGCCTGAACGCCCGTGCCGATGCTCAGATCAAGATCCAGCACGCCGTGGAAGGGCTGTCGATCATTGCCATCAGCTACTACCTGATCAATTTGCTCAAGTTGGGCTACTCGGGACTGCACCTGCTCGGTGTCTCGCTGACCCCGCGCGATGCCATGCTGGTCATGACGCCCCTGGCGATTGGCATTCTTGGCTTGATCGTACGACGTATCAGGAAAGTCAAAGCGCATTGAGGTGTCGTCATGTTTTGCATTAGTCGGCTGCACTCATAGAATAATCGGATCAATCGTTTCTGCTCCGAGCATTCGCCATGGCCATCAACTTCGACCTCAACGACCTGCAAGCCTTCCGCGCGGTGGTGGAGCAGGGCAGCTTTCGCAAGGCTGCCGACACGGTGCGTATCTCCCAGCCGGCACTCAGCCGGCGCATCGAAAAACTTGAAGACGCCCTCGGTGTGCGCTTGTTCGAGCGCACTACCCGCAAGGTCAGCCTGACCCAGGCCGGGCGCGGCTTCATGCCCAGCGTGGAGCGTTTGCTCGATGATCTGGATGTGGCCTTGCTGGGCATCAGTGAGGTCGCCTCGACCCGGCTTGGCCATGTCACCGTCGCTTGCGTGCCGTCTGCGGCCTATTACTTCATGCCGCGGGTGATCGCCCATTACCATCGGCAGTTTCCGCGGATCAAGGTCAAGGTGCTGGACTCCAGCGCCCACGACGTGTTGAGCGCGGTGGTCAATGGCGAGGCGGATTTCGGCCTGAGCTTCATGGGCACACTGGAGGCCGAGGTGGATTTCGAGCCGCTGGTGCAGGAGAGCTATGTCGTGGCCTGCCGGCGCGATCACCCACTGGCCGGGCGCAGCAGTGTGACCTGGGAGGAGTTTTACCAGCAGGACTACATCTCGCTGGACAAGACTTCCGGCAACCGTTTTTTGCTGGACCAGGCGCTGACGCGTGTCGTGCCGCAACGGCCGAGTATCTGTGAAACCCGGCACGTGACGACCATGATCGGTCTGGTGGAGGCGGGACTGGGGGTGGCGGCGGTGCCGTTGATGGCCATGCCGTCGGCGGAGCACCCGATCCTGACCCGGGTGCCGCTGACCGATCCGCAGGTGATGCGCAGTGTCGGTTTGATCAAGCGCCGGGGGCGCACCCTGACCCCGGCCGCACTGGAACTGGAACGCCTGGTGGTGCAAATGAAAGTGCAGGTTTAGCGACTGACCGAGTCGAGCCCGGTGGCCTGCACAACCGTCTGCGCCTGGGGCGAGGCCATGTAGTTGAGCAGCGCCCTGGCTTCGGCCGGGTGCTGGGCTCCCACCGGTATGCCGGCGGCAAAACGCGTCACCGATTGCACCGACTCCGGAAGCTTCGCCACAAAGCTCACCCCTGGCACCGGCAGCAATTCGCTGACCTGCTGGAACCCCAGTTGATAGTCGCCGCTGGCAACCACCGAACCCACGGGGATCTTCGGCACCATGGTCGACTTGGGCTTGAGCTGCTCTTCGATGCCCAGGCGCTTGAACAACTGCTGCTCGATGTACACGCCGCTGGCGCTGTCCGAATAGGCGACGGACCGGGCGTCCAGCAAGGTCTTTTTCAATTGGTCGACGGAGCTGATGTCCGGTTTCGGCGCACCATCGCGCACCACCAGGCCGATCCGCGAGTCGGCCAGTTCGACGCGCGAGGCCGGGTCGACTTTGCCTTGCCTGATCAGATCGTCGAGCGCATAGCCGACCATGATCACCACGTCGGCTTGCTCACCACGGGCCAGGCGATTGGGGATCGCTTCCGGGGCCTTGCCCATTGACGGACCGAGGGCGGTGTCGAGGGTGTTGCCGGTGGACGCGGCGAATTTCGGACCGAGGATCTTGTAGGCCGCCGTGAAGCCGCCGGACGTCATCACGCGGATTTCTTCGGCCTGGGCGGCGGTACTCAGGCCAAGGCTGGCAAGCAACGTCAATGCGGCGATATTGATCAGTTTTTTCATGGGCGTTCTCTCACTTCACGACAGGGCCGGTTGCACGCGACCGCTGGCGCGGC
The DNA here is from genome assembly GCF_050280625.1 of Pseudomonas sp. NPDC089569. Lineage (NCBI taxonomy): Bacteria > Pseudomonadati > Pseudomonadota > Gammaproteobacteria > Pseudomonadales > Pseudomonadaceae > Pseudomonas > Pseudomonas sp. NPDC089569. The sequence continues at coordinate 7,588 of NZ_JBNNVQ010000028.1, read as the reverse complement.
GGTAGAGGAACAGCGTTGCGCACAGTGCGCAGAACGCTGCGATGCTCATCCAGTAGCCGGGGGCCGCTTTGTCGCCGGTGTACTGGATCAGGAAAGTGGCCATCGCCGGGGTAAAGCCGCCGAACACGGCAGTCGCCAGGCTATAAGCCAGGGAGAAACCCGCCACTCGCACTTCTACCGGCATGATTTCGGTCAGCGCCGGAATCATCGCGCCGTTGTACAGGCCATAGATGAACGACAGCCACAGCAGCACCAGCAGCATGTTGAGGAAGCTCGGCGCCTGCACCAGATACGACAGCGCCGGCCAGGTCGAGGCCATGGCCAGCAGGGCCATGGCGATGAGTACCGGGCGGCGGCCGATGCGGTCGGACAACGCGCCGCCGATCGGCAACCAGATGAAGTTCGACACACCGACCAGCAAGGTCACCAGCAGCGCATCGGAGGTGCTCAGGTGCAGCACGGTCTTGCCGAAGGTCGGCGCGTAGACGGTGATCAGGTAAAACGCGGTGGTGGTCAGGGCGACCATCAGCATGCCGGCGAACACGATGACCCAGTTTTGCGCCAGGGTACGGAACACTTCGCCCATCCCCGGACGGTGCTTGCGGGTGGCGAAGTCCTCGGTTTCCACCAGGTTGCGGCGCAGGATGAAAATGAACGGTACGATCATGCAGCCGACGAAAAACGGAATCCGCCAGCCCCAATCGGCAATCATCGCCGGCGCCATCCACTGGTTCAGGCCATAGCCCAGGGCCGCCGCCACAACGATCGCCACTTGCTGGCTAGCCGACTGCCAACTGGTGAAAAAGCCCTTGTTGCCTGGCGTTGCGATCTCCGAGAGGTACACCGAGACACCGCCCAGCTCCGCGCCGGCCGAGAAGCCTTGCAGCAGCCGGCCGACCAGCACCAGAGCCGGGGCGAACAGACCGATGGTTTCGTAGCCGGGCACCAGCACAATCAGGATCGTGCCGCTGGCCATGATCGACAGGGTCACGATCAACCCTTTGCGTCGCCCCACATCATCGATGTAGGCACCCAGCACCACGGCGCCCAAAGGACGCATCAGAAAGCCGGCACCGAATACCGCGAAGGTCATCATCAACGAGGCGAACTCGCTGCTGGCCGGGAAGAACACCGCAGCGATCTGGGTGGCGTAAAAACCGAAGAGGAAAAAATCGAACTGTTCGAGAAAGTTGCCCGAGGTGACCCGGAAAATCGCGCTGGCGCGGGAACGTCCGCGCGGGATTGAGGCTGTCATAGATAAGTACTCCACCGCTCTTATGACGTGCACTGGCTGGACGCAGTGCACGGTTCTTATTGGGGCGGATAGTGGAGCAGGGCGATTGATATGATAAGTGCGTTTTTGGCATGTATTGATGCGTTGAGCGGATCAATGCGCAAGCAGCATTCCCGGTGTCAATCCATCCGGCTGGGGCTCATCGCCTGCTGGCCCAGCCGATACTGGTTGTTCCCGCTGCGCTTGGCCTCGTACATCGCCAGGTCGGCGATGTGGATCAGCCGGTCCATGCTCGGCGCATGGTCGGGGAACACCGCGACGCCCAGGCTGGTACCGATATGGCGCTGATCGGTGCCGATACTCACCGGCGGGGAGAGCTCGACGAAGATTTTCTGACAGATGGTACGGGCTTCATCCTGCAGGCATTTGCCCTGGGGCAGGCCCTGGAGGATGACCACGAACTCATCGCCACCGATCCGTGCAACGGTGTCGGTGGCGCGCAGGATCCGCTTGAGGCGCGAGGCCGTGGTGACCAGCACGCGGTCGCCGGCGGCGTGGCCGTAGCGGTCATTGATTTCCTTGAACCCATTGAGGTCGACAAACACCAGCGCCACCCGCGTATCGCTGGCGCGGGCCTGTTCCAGTGCATCGGCCAGGCGCTCTTCGAGGACCAGGCGATTGGGCAGGCCGGTCAGCGGGTCGAAATGGGCCAGGTGCTGCAGGTAACTGGCGGAGGCTTTCTCCTCGGTGATGTCACGCACCACGCCCATCATCTTGATGGTTTCGTCATGGTCGTTCTTGACCACGTTGCCCGTTTCCCGCAGCCAGCGAATGGTGCCGTCGGGCCAGACGACCCGGTATTCCTCGTCGTGGTTTTCGCCCGTTTCCAGGCAGCGCAATTCGCCGGCGCGGACCCGAACCCGGTCGTCTGGATGCACGCAGGAGCAGAACAGGGCGTAGGAAGGTGTCACTTCGCCGATCCTGAAGCCGAACATGCCGTAGATCGCGTCCGACCAATAGAGTTTGTCGGTGTCGACATCCCAGTCCCAGGTGCCGATGCGGGCGAAGTACTGGCTGCGCTTGAAGCGTTCGGCATCGCCGTCCTGGCGGATGTTGCGGCCTTCGGACAGGTTGTCGATGATCGCGTGACATTCGCCCAGTTGCTTGCGCAAGGCCCGCACGCGAGCCATCAACAGGGTGATGGCAATGAGCAGCAAAGTGCCGAAGCTGATGCAGATCCAGAGCAGAATCATTCGGAATTGGCCATCTTGGCTTGGCGATCCATAAAAAGAATGTCGGTTATTTTAGTTCAGGCAATTTCGACAAACCGCTTTAAACTCCGCGTCCAAAGGCCGCTGTGGTTGCCAAATGGGTGCAAACCCGGCAAAACGGCGCGCCTCGGACTTTTGCGGGCGAGAGAGCATACGAGTGAATGCAATGAATGACGAGCTTCAGATAATCGATCTTCAGGTGGGCGACGGCAAGGCCGCGGTCAAGGGCGCATTGATCACCACCCAGTACCGTGGCTGGCTGGAAGACGGAACCGAGTTCGATTCTTCCTTCAGTCGCGGCAAGCCCTTTCAGTGCGTGATCGGCACCGGGCGCGTCATCAAGGGCTGGGACCAGGGCCTCATGGGCATGCAGGTCGGCGGCAAGCGCAAATTGCTGGTGCCGGCGCATCTGGGGTATGGCGAACGCAGCATGGGCAAGATCACACCGAACTCGAATTTGATTTTCGAGATCGAATTGCTGGAAGTGCTGACGCGGGATGATTGATGAGGGCAATTGCCTGACAGTTGCGTTGTTTTTCAGGGCGTAATCGCGAGCAGGCTCGCTCCCACAGGTTTTGTGTGAAATGAGCCTGCTCGGTGGGTGCTCAGTCCTTTGCCCTGTCGAAAAACACAGGAACCCGCCCATTCAGGGACGGCCGGTAGTGCCAGCTCAACTGCTCCAGCGTGGGGTTCACCTTCAGTATTTGCTTGAGCGTGGCGCTGGCGATTTCCATGGCCAGTGCCTGCCCCGGGCATTGGTGGCGTCCGCTGCCGAAGGTCAGGCTGCGTCGGTCCTGGCGGTCGGCCAGGAAGGTGTCGGGGTTGTGGTTCAGTTGCGGGTCGCGATTGGCCGAGGCCAGCAGCACCAGAATCGTGTCGCCCTTGTTCAGGTTCACCCCCTCGATCCGGCAAGGTGCGCTGACGAAGCGCCGGGTGTTTTGAACCGGTGGGTCGAAGCGCTGGACTTCGGCCAGCAGCTCATCGATAGGGGGCGTATCGAATCGCAGGGACGGGTTTTCAATCAGTGCCACCAGCGCATTGCCGATCAGCCCGGCGGTGGCATCGAAGGTCTGCGACAGCAGGCCGATCAGGTTGGCGATCAAGCTGTCGGCGTGGCTGTCGGTCGCGGTAAAGCGCTGGCAAATGCCGGCCAGCAGGGGGCTTTGCTGTGACTGCTCTTCCAGCAGTTCCCTGAAATGACTGCTCAGTTGTTCGGCGGCAGCATGGGCGGTATCCAGCTGTGCGGGGGTGCTGAGGGGCGACAGACAGGCCACAAAGTCTGCCGTCAGTTCGCTGATGATGCGGCCCTGCGCCGGGGTGAAACCCAGCAAAGAGGCGACCACGCAGGCCGGGCCACGGAACATGGCAGCTTGCAACCCATCGGCACCCGGCATGATCAGGCGCGCACCCACCAATGCCTGGACTTCCCGCGAATCGATTGTGCTCAGTTCCGGCTCAATGGCCGATCTCGGGCAGCGCTGGCGTTCGCCTTCATTCATCCGCATCAACTGGCCGAACACCTTCGCGGCCATGCCACCGGCAATCGAGTTGGGCACCGGTTCATGGGCCGGGCGCACGTGACAGTCAGGGTGTGCCAGCACTGCCCGGACCACGCGGGCGGTGCTGGCCAGCCACAGGTTAAGGCCGTGGTCGAAGGTCAGCCCGCCTTCAGCGCGCAACCGGGCATAGAAGGGGTACGGATCGGCATGAGTCGCAGCGATGATCGGGTCCATGGTCTCAACCTTTTCTGGGTGGAAAGTGTTGCTACTATCTCCAGTCCGAACAGGCGTTGATTCGTCCGGGAGCGAAATATGAACGTTGAACAACACGACATCGGCGTATCACAGGTGGCAGCCGCCATCGCGGAACCGGCGCGTACGAAAATCCTCTGTTCACTGATGGATGGCCATGCCCGTACCAGTACGGAGCTGGCCGCGATTGCCGAGGTCAGTCCCTCTACCGCCAGCGCCCATCTGGCCAAGCTCAAGGAGCTGGCACTGGTGCGCCTGTATGTGCAGGGCCGCCATCGCTATTACAGCCTGGCCGACAAGCGCGTGGCCCAGGCCCTGGAAGCCCTGATGGTGATCGGGCAGAACAGCGCTCCGGCTTTCAAGTCGCACACCCCGGACCGGCTGCAATTTGCCCGCACCTGCTACGACCACATGGCCGGCACCCTGGCCGTGCTGCTGCACGACCGAATGATTGAAGCGGGGTGGTTGCAGGAAGTGGATGAGCAGGTCTATCGCTTGAGCGACAGCGGTGAAGCGCTACTCGAAGGTCTGGGTATCGAGGTCAGGGAGTTGGCCACGGGGCGTCGGCGTTTTGCCTGCCCGTGCCTGGACTGGAGCATGCGTCGGCCGCACTTGGGCGGAGCGCTTGGCGCCGCATTGTTGCAGGCGGTGCTCAAGCGCAAGTGGGTGACCCAGGACCTGGACAGCCGGGCACTGGCGTTGACGGCGACCGGGCGCAAGGAGATCGGCGCCCGGTTCGGGTTGAATCTGCCACTGTCGGATGCGCGTCGAATCAAAACCTCGAACGAACATCATGTTGGTTATTTAAATCACTGATACATAAAGGTTTTCAGCGAATCGTGTATCCGCTGTCAACCACCCAGTCCTGACCGATGACATTGCGTGCGCCGTTGCCGAGCTGGAACACGATCACATCCGCGACAGCACCTGCCTCCAGGAACCGACCGTCGAGCAGGCGTTGATTGACCGCTGTGGCCACCTCGTTCAGTGCTTCGCTGTCCAGACCCAGGGTGGACCAGATCGGCGTCGCGGTAGGGCCGGGGGACACGGTGTTGATGCGAATGCCGTGGGGCGCCAGTTCCACGGCCAGGGTTCGGGCATGGTGGATCAATGCCGCTTTGGAGGCGATGTAGGCGGCCAGGCCCGGGAAGGTCACCTGCGCCAGAAAGGTGCCGATAAATACCACCGACGTTGACGCCGCCAGATGCTCGCGCAGGCAGGCAAGCGTGTTGAGCGCCCCGGCGCCGTTGACGGCCCACTGCCGGTCGAACGCTGCCAGGTCCAGGCCATCGGCCAGCTCGGCGATGCCGGCGTTGGGTACCAGGTAACTGACCGGGCCCATGGACGCGGCCTGTTTGGCCAGGCGCGCGAGGTCGGCGGGTTGAGTGACATCACCGGCCACCCACGACAGCTGGTTGGCGAAGCGTTCCGCCAATTCACCCAGGCCACCGATCTGGCGGGACATGGCCAACACGCGGGCGCCCTGGGCCAGTAACCGCTCGGTAACCGCCAGGCCTATGCCGGAGCTGGCACCGGTGATAACTGCCAGACGATCCTGAAAGTTGTTGTTCATACAACGTGATTCCTTTTTGGTAGGTGAGCTTTCCCAAGGGACGTACCAAAAAGCGGGCCAATGTGGCGGGCCATGAAACACGGGCGTTTCAGTGGTGCAGTGGTTAATTTGACCCGATGAGTTTTTGGTCAAAACGACCGCTTTTAGTCCTTTTGACCGAATCAGACAGTGGTGAAAACTGATACTTTACAGGCGTTTATGACGTGTTTTGATCCCGATCCCCAAGATCTGCAAGGAAACCCATGTCGTCATTCAATGAATTGCGGGAAACGGTTCGGCGGCTGGATGCGGCTTATCGGCACTGGACCGGCAAAAACCTGCCTGCACCGCCAACCCTGAGCGATGACGAGCGCCTGGACTGGCTGCACGCCCACGCACCGTACGCCCTGCTGGCCCACGGCACGCAAGCCGATCCGCTTTTCTACTATGCCAACGAACAAGCCCTGGCCTGTTTCAAATACCCGCGCGAGCAGTTCATCGGCATGCCCTCGCGCTTCAGCGCCTCGCCCCTGGACCGGGAAATGCGTCAGACCCTGCTGGACGAGGTCACGGCCAAGGGGATTGCCCACGGTTATAGCGGCTATCGGGTGGACCGCCTGGGGCAGGCTTTCATGATTCATCTGGGCAGTGTCTGGACCTTGCTCGACGACCAGGGCGCCGCGTGTGGCCAGGCCGCGTTGTTCTGGCCGGACCCGGACCGTGTGGGATTGCCGGGCTAGACAGCCGTTGGCTCAGGCAAAAAAAACGCCGCCTTCGAATATCGAGGGCGGCGATTTTTCTTTGCCGGTTGGCGTCAGGTCAAACCTTGACGATCCAGCCTGCTGGCGCTTCGATGTCGCCGGTTTGCACGCCGGTCAGCTCTTTGTAGAGCTTCTGGGTGACCGGTCCGACTTCGGTTTCGCTGTGGAACACGTGCAGATTGCCGTTGTATTCAATGCCGCCGATCGGGGTGATCACGGCCGCGGTACCGCAGGCACCGGCTTCCTTGAAGTCCGACAGCTTGTCGATGAACACATCACCTTCGATCACTTCCAGGCCCAGGCGGGTCTTGGCCAGTTCGATCAGCGACAGACGGGTGATGCCCGGCAGTACCGACGGCGAATTCGGGGTCACGAACTTGTTGTCGTGGGTGATCCCGAAGAAGTTGGCCGAACCGACTTCCTCGATCTTCGAGTGAGTCATCGGGTCCAGGTAGATGGCATCGGCGAAGTGGGCTTTCTTGGCTTTGGAGCCCGGCATCAGGCTGGCCGCGTAGTTGCCACCGACCTTGGCAGCGCCGGTGCCTTGCGGGGCGGCGCGGTCATAGCTGGAGATCTGGAAGTTGTGCGGGGTCAGGCCGCCCTTGAAGTAGGCGCCGACCGGAATGCAGAAGATCGAGAAAATGAACTCGGGTGCGGTACGCACGCCGATGTTGTCGCCCACGCCGATCACGAACGGACGCAGGTACAGCGCGCCGCCGGTGCCGTAAGGCGGGATGAAGCGCTCGTTGGCCAGGACCACGGCCTTGCAGGCTTCGATGAACTGCTCGGTATCGACCTGAGGCATCAGCAGGCGGGCGCAGCTGCGCTGCATGCGCAGGGCGTTCTGGTCCGGACGGAACAGGTTGATCGAGCCGTCCTTGCAACGATAGGCCTTCATGCCTTCGAAGCATTGCTGGCCATAGTGAAGGGCAGTGGTGAAAGGGGAGATGGCCGGCTTGTTTTCGCGCTTGCCCTTGCTCAGCAGGTTTTCGATCACCGTCGAAAGTGCGAAGCCCGTG